>NZ_JBKXNW010000010.1:0-84049 GCF_047012705.1 Pseudoruminococcus sp.
AAAAATAACCCTCCTTACTGGTTTTGTCCAGCAAAGAGGGTACATATCATTATTTTGCGGTAGCCATTCTTAATATTGAATTATGTGGTAATTTTCAGGGTCCCCCTGCAAGGGTTTCCTGCCCTCCTGTGCTTTAAGAAGGACAACGCTCTTGACCTGCGAGCCTTTGAAAAAGCTCAAGCAAAACTTTTAATTATCCTACATAAATCTATTATAATTAGATATAATTAGAAACTCATTTTTACATCGTTTCTCTTAGCTGATTCAGCCTCGAAGAAATCTTTTTTCTGAAGGCTCATTGCACCTGCAACAATGCTCTTAGGAAATGTTACTATCATTTGATTATATTGAGAAACATTTGCGTTATATGCTCGTCTTGCAGCTTGGAGATGCTCTTCAACATCATAAGCGGCGACTTGTAGTTGCTTAAATACCTGAGATGAAAGAAGTACAGGATACTGCTCAGCAACAGCATTGATTCTGCCCATAGCTTCATTAATTGAATTATTAAACTGTGAACGCTCTTGCATAGAATTCATCTGGCGTCTTTCGATTGTACCTTGAATTACATCTGCCTCGTGCTTTGCATATGCACGAGTAATATCAAGCATCTTTGTGAGTGTATCATACCTCTTTGTGAGGGCTACATCTATTCCGGATTCCGCTTCATTGATTTTAACTTCCGTTCTGCGAAAAGTATTCGATGTAGAAATCCACCAACCTATAAGAATGATAAGCACTAAAGCTATAATGCCTATAACAACATAAACTCCAATTGACATGATAATCTCCTTCTGACAGCTAAAACTGTCTATAAATTTTTATTTGATAATATATTAAAAACATTAGCTTCACATTGGAATATTCTCCCCAATATTTATTGACATAATTATATATTAAGGAACCCAAGCAATAATTACTTTAAAGAATTATTGGAAAATTATTTTTAAATAATTAAAAAAATAAATATAAAATCATCCAACATAAACATTATTATCTATTTTCATAATCTCAATGAAACTTGAAATAAGCATAAAATCTGACCGTAATTTATTTATATCATAATTTAGATCTTTTTTCTCATAATTAGGTGCAAAAACACCTCCTATATTATTTATTCCTACATATAACACACCATCTTTAAAGCACAATATCAATGCATTATTTAAGCTTTGGTTTATATACCTAAGTTTTTCCATAAGCTGTGGTGTAAGCAGATAATACGCAAGCTGTTGGTCACTCGCTGAAGTCTCAAATATTTTATTAAATTCTGTATTCTCAAGCTCTATATTTTCAAGTTTTTTGTCTTTCTTAGTGTTACAAAAGCCATAGCTTTTCTTAGAAAAAATTGTAACCTTACCTGAGAATTTCTTTGGATAATCAATTATAATCCATCGCCCATTAAAATATACCGTATTTTCTCTATCACAATCTTCAATCTTAATATTTGTCTGTGCGAAATATACTCCATGATATTTTGCAGTAATAAGGTCTGTTGAGCTATAACGATTTCCCATTTGCATAACATTCAAATCCTCAAAAACGCTCTGTGGTATGCCAAAATATGGTTCATATACAAGTTCTTCAACCTCATCTGAAAGTGCAGACTCTATTACATAATTTTTATAGTCATCAAGCGTATATTTTCGATTACTTTTCTTATCCTTTCGTTTAAAGTAGTATGTAACACCTATTAAGGAAGCCATAAAAAATAACCCTACTACAGTCATTATATCTTTTGAAATAAGATTAAATCGCAATAAAACCCATAATACACCTGCTATAATGGTTATTATTATAACAACTATTCCCTCTTTTATCTTATCTGAGGCTATGGAAGAGAAATCACTCAAGAGGGCTTTTTCATCTATTGGTTCTTTTTTAACAGGCACTCTCCTCAAAAAACGCATAAATCCTAAAAATGGATTACCTTTCTTATTAAAAAATAATCTCGGGTCTGAGGCAGCTTCCGCTTCAAGTCTTTGTTTGCGGTTTGTTTCGTTATATGGGTCACTATATGGCACATTGTTTCCCCCTTAATTTTTAGAAGCCATTATTATTCATCGGCGGCATTGGATTATTTTGATACGGCTGTTGATATGGTGGTTCTTCATTGTGTTGAACATAAATATTATCGTTAATGTTAAGAATTGCCGCTACACCACTGACAAGACTGAAATCATATTTGAAATTTTGTATATCTCTCATAAGGTCAACCTGATACCTATTTGGCTCAAATGAATCCTTACCGTTATTTATAAAGATATGCAAAATGCCATCCTTAAAGCTGGCAACAACATTTCCTCTTGCGTTTTGTCTGAGATACATAAGCCTTTCCATAATCTGTGGCGTAAGAAGATAATATACCAAATGAGTGTCATTAGACCTTACTGTAAACATTCTATTGAAATTGATATTTTCAAGCTCAACATGCTCAAGGTCTTTTCTCTTAGGCGAATGGGCAAAACTATTATCTGTAATTACAACTGTTCCTGTAAATTTCTTAGGATATTCAATTCCTATCCATCTTCCTTTGAAATATGTAACTATTTTATAGTCATTATTTTCTTCGCTACCGCTCTCATACTCAACAACAAGGTCTGATTGTGCGAAATATACATCGTTATATTTTCCTGTTATGAGGTCTTCTGTTCTGTATATATTTCCAAGGGATATTACGCCCAAATCCTTATAAACGCTTTGCGGCATACCAAAATATGGTTCATATACAAGCTCCTGAACCTCATTGCCAATAGCTCTATGAACTACATAATTCTTATAATCTTCTACGGTATAATAATTAAGTGGCTGTTTCTTTTTTGACTTTGACACCATTTTGATTACAACAATAATCAGTATAGCCAATACTGTAATTATAAATATTGCTATTGGAGATACTCTAGATATAAATAAAAACGGGAAAACACACATAATTATAGTTGGAATTATCACCAAAGCCATAGTAACAAGAAGCGAACCAAAATTTATGCTGCGACGCTTTCGGGCATCATATATAAAATCCGACATAAGTCTTTGCTCATCTATTGGTTTTGGTGGAACAGGAATCCTCTCTAAGAAGTGCATAAAACCTAAAAATGGATTGCCCTCTTTATTAAAGAAAACTCTTGGGTCAGCTTTTCGCTCGGATTTTCGCCTTTTTCGCCTATCTATTTCATTATATACGTCGTTTGTCTGATAATTTTTTGCCATATAAACTCTCCTTAAAACTTAAAAACTTCTATTATTCATTGGTGGAACGGGGCTGAATAGCCTTGATATTTTGTTTACTAATACATCGGATTTATAGTAGCTTGCGTATCACCTTGGACATAAACATTATTATCAACATTAAGAATTGCCGCTATACCGCTAACGAGGCTAAAATTATATTTGAATTTCTGTATATCTGACATAAGATTAATTTGGCGTAAATTTGGTTCAAACGAATTTTCACCATTATTTATAAATACATGTAAAATTCCATCTTTAAAACAAGCAATAATGGTACCCTTTGCATTCTGCTTTAAATACATAAGTCTTTCCATAATCTGTGGTGTAAGTAAATAGTAGGCCAAGTGCATATCACTTGATTTTACGGTAAACATTTCGTTAAAAAGCGGATTTTCAAGTTGTATATCACCAAGGTCTTTTCTCTTTGCTACATAGAAAAAATTTTTATCCTTTACTATAACTGTTCCCTGAAATTGCTTTGGATAATTAAAGCCTACCCATCTACCCTTGAAATATGTTGCAGAACTACTATTGTCCTTATATTCTACAACAAGATCCGACTGGGCAAAATATACATTGTGATATTTTCCTGTTATGAAATCCTCTTTGCGATACATATTTCCGTCAAGAATAACATTTAAATCCTCATAAACACTATTTGGCAAACCAAAGCGTGGTTCATATACAAGCTCCTGAACCTCTCCTTCAATGGCTTTTCTGATAACATAATTCTTATAATCTAATTTTGTATATTTGTTGTGGTCTTCTTTATTTATTAAATTTTTTATAATAAGTATTATAATTAATATTAAAGCCACAACTGTTAATGCTCCAATAACAAACATCGGGTCTATTCTGGGATCAACCATAGCTATAATCAATGCCATAATAAAAATAAAAAATATTATAATAACAATTATTGCATTACATGTACTTTTTTTTACATAATCCGTCAAATCCTCCACCAATCTTTTCTCATCTATCTGCTTAGGCGGAACAGGATTTCTCCTCAAAAAGTGCATAAATCCTAAAAATGGATTGCCTTCCTTATAAAAAAATATCTTTGGGTCAGCTTTTCTCTCTGCCTTATTTCTCTCACTTACATTAATTTCATTATATACATCGTTTGTTTGGTAGTTCCTTGCCATATAAACTCTCCTTAGAATCTTCCGCCTTGTATGCCTACGCCTGAATTTTTGGTTTGTTGAGGTGTATCATCGGAATGGTTCTGATATTGTGATGGCTGTGTTTCACTTTGAACATAAAAGCTATTGCCAACTTCTAAAACATCAATAGTTCCGTTGACAAGCTCAAAATCTTGCAAAAATCTCTGAATTTCAGTTGTTATATTAAAATTATCAATATTCAATTCAAATGAATCTTTTCTATTATTGATAAATATATGCAGAAAACCATCTTTAAAACAAGCTATAACTTTTCCATTGGATTTTTGCTTTAATTCAATAAATCTTTCGACAAGCTGTGGCGTTAAGAGATAATAGCCTAACTGCATATTGCTTGCCTTTACTTTAAACATATTATTAAATGTGGAGTTTTCAAGCTGTATTTTCTCAAGGTCATTTCTTTTTACGCTATACTTAAAGCTATTATCAATTATAGAAACTGTTCCGCTGAATTTTTTCGGATAATCAATAGCTATCCATCTTCCATTAAAATATTCTACGGTATTATCATTTCCTCCTTCTAATTTTACTCTAAGGTCTGCTTGTGCAAAATATACGCCATTATACTTTCCTGATATAAAGTCCTCTGTATTATATCTATTTCCACTTTTTATAATATTCAAATCTTTATAAATATCCGATTTCAAGCCGTAATGTGAGTCATAAACAAGTTCTTCAACTTTATCTCCGACAGCTTTTTTAAGAATATAATTCTTACACTCATCTTCTGTATAATCAAGGTAATTACGACTATTTTTATTGTTTTTAATAATTATAATAAGTATGTTAATCAAAGCTGCTACAACAGCTAAGGGTATAAAAATACTTAAAAACTTAATATCTAATCCCAATAATAACATAACAGCTAATATTAAAACTATTGCTACAATATCAATTATTAAATATTTTTTTAATTTTCTTTGTCTTTTAGATTCTTCTGAAAGCTGTGCTATAAGTTTTTGTTCATCTACACTTCTTATCTGGGCGAAAACTTTATCTCCTAAAAATGAATTCTTTGCTGAGTTGTCATAATATTCATAATCATTTATACCAATTTGATTGTTATATACCTCGTTTGTCTGATAATTTTTCGCCATATTAAACTCTCCTTAGAATCTTCCGCCCTGTATTCCTATGCCTGAACCACTACTTTGCGAAGGTGTGGAATTAGAATGGTTCTGATGTTGTGTCTGATTTACGGATGTCTGTATTTCACTTTGAGCATAAACACCATGGTTTACCTTTAAAATATCTATTGTTTCACTGACAAGAGAAAAATCTTTCACAAATCTCATTACATCATCAATAAAATCCACTTTATCTATATCCGGTTCAAATGAATTTTTGCCATCATTAACAAATATATGTAAAAGACCATCTTTAAAGCAAGCAATTATATTACCATTGATATTTTTCTTTAAATTTATAAACCTTTCCACAATTTGTGGTGTTAATATATAATAGCCTAATTGCATATCGCTTGTTTTTACTGTAAATATTTCATTAAAATAAGAATTTTCAAGCTTTATTACTTCCAAATCTTCTCTATCGGCGCCATCAAAATCGTTATCGTTAACTACAACTGTTCCGCTGAATTTTTTCGGATAATCAATGATTATCCATCTGCCAGAAAAATATACTTTATGTGTACTACCATTTTCATATTTTATATCAAGGTCTGATTGAACAAAATATACATCATTGTATTTTCCGGTTATGATATCTTCACTACAGTATTTATTTCCCTTTTTTATAACATTTAAACTCTTATAAAGTTTAAATGGAAAATCAAATGTATTCTTATAAATCATATCTTCAACTTTATTGCCAATAGCTTTTTGAATGACATATTCCTTATATTTATAATGCACATTATGGATATCACATTCAATTAATATCAATGGAGGAGTAAGCAACATAAGTGCAAAAAATAAAAATACAAACATTAAATATATACCAAATATTACAGAGAGAATCATCATAGGTACTGTCACTACAAAAATTATTTTTATCAATTTTCTGCTTTTACTTCGCCTTTGAGCATATTTAAAAAAATCCTGTATAAGTTTTTGTTCATCAACCTGACTTGCCTGAATAAAAACTTGATTATTTAAAGACGGAATTGCATCCAAAAATGGATTTTCTGTCGACTCTGATTCATATTCATCATCATTTGTTTCGTTTATATCAGTTTCGTTATATATATTGTTTTTCTGACCGCTTTTTGCCATATAAATTCTCCTTAGAATCTTCCACCCTGTATGCTTATACCGGAACTACTATTATTATCTATCGGTGGTGTCGGATTAGAATAGTTTTGATATGGTACTTGCTGCATAGGTGGCTGTGTAAATTGCTGATATTGAGCTTGTATGGGTGGTTGTGCATTGCCTTGAACATAAACACTATTATTAACATCAAGAATGTCTATTGTTCCGCTAACAAGGGTGAAGTCCTTTATAAATTTCTGTATATCAGCCATAAGATTAACATTATTTATATTGGGCTCGAAAGAATCCTTCCCATCATTAATAAATATATGTAGATAACCATTTTTAAAGCAAGCAATTACATTTCCTTTAGTACTTTGCTTTAGCTCCATAATTTTTTCAACAAGCTGTGGTGTTAAGAGATAATAGCCTAATTGCATATCGTTAGTTCTTACTGTAAATTTATCATTAAAAACAGGGTTTTCCAACTGTATTTTTTCAAGGTCTTTTCTCTTTATGCCATAAGCAAAATTATTATCTATAATCACAACTGTTCCACTAAATTTCTTTGGATAATCAATAGCCATCCATCTGCCTTTAAAGTATGTGGTTGTATAATTATGGTCGTTACTGTTACTTGTATATTGTACTTTGAGATCCGACTGAACAAAATATATATTATTATATTTGCCTGTTATAAGGTCTTCTCTATGATAACGATTTCCCCGTCTCATAACACTTAAATCTTCATAAACATTTTCAGGCAAACCGAATTTAGGTTCATAGACAAGTTCCTCAACCCTATCTTCAATAGCTTTTTTTATAACATAAGCCTTATAATCATCGATAGTATAATAGCTTGGATTATTTTTACTTTTAATAGTAGAACTAATAAACATAACGAGCAACGTTATAACAACAATAAATGGCATAAGTTGAAGCAAAGCTCCTAATACGCCTCTTAAAAACACAGATAAAACTATGGAAATTGGTATTATTATAATTCCAATTTTGAGATATTTTTGAAAAAATCTTTGCTTTTTAGCATGTTTTGAAAATTCTTGAATAAGAGCCTGCTCGTCAATCTGTTTTGGTGGAATAGGCTTTCTTTTTAAAAAGTGCATTATTCCCAAAAATGGATTTCCCGTTTTATTAAAAAATATGCTTGGGTCAGCCTTTCTTTCATCTCTATTTCTTTGAGATATATCAAATTCATTATATGCATCATATTGATTATTTTGATTTTTATTTTTTATCATACTGGATACACTATTGAGTTCTTTCATAGCGTCCTCTATTGATGTATTTTTCCCCATGATATATTCCCCTCGTATCTTAATTTTTATAAATATCAAAAATAAAATTTTCATTAAAAACTATGAATTTGATAAGCAACAAGCCTATTTTTTAATAAAATATTTTTCTTTTTAATTATATATTAGCAATTCTTAATAATAATTACTTTAAAGAATTATATAGGTATGACAAATAAAAAATCTCTTACTATATTAAAATTGACTTTTAAAATTTGAAATGATATAATAATTTCATTATTTAGCGATATTAAATCAGCAACATTATATAAACATAACTACATATCAGGAGATTATAATATGAAAAAAGCGTTATTATATATTGTAGGTATACTTATCGCCATAGCAATGATTTGTTTTTCACTAACTGTATTAGCAAATACTCAAATAGTAGCCCCTGTAATTATTGGATTAAGCGTATATTTGATTTTAGGATTCATAATTAAACTTTGCAGAATGAGTGACAAAATTAAAACCACTGTAATATGCACTATAGATTTATTATTTTTCCTACCTTGACAAAGAATTTTTAGATTCAAGAGCCGATACACAGCTTCATCAAAAAGCAAAAATTTCTTCTCTGCTTTGGTGTTGCTTTGTATCGGCTCTTTTTAACTATTCATCATTATTATATTTTCACAATAAAAAACGCTCCGTATAAAACGAAGCGTTTGAATATTTCAATTATTTATCAGCCGACATAGGCGTTGTCGCCCTCTTCAAGAACATAAATTGTAACGTCTCTTCTGCCGAACTGTGTGCATTCACCAAGTGTGTTGTAGTAAAGATCTACGATTGCAGAACCATCGAAAAGCGCTCCGCCTGTATCTGCAGCGGTTGCATAACCATAGCAAACCTGACCGTCGTTAGATACGATATAAAGCTTCGAACCATATGGAATGAGATTCGGGTTAACTGCTACATTGCCTGGCTGCGCAGGTCTGCCTGAAGCTGTTGAAGAACCTGCCGGCGCATAATACGCTGTGCCTGAACCTGTATATGAACGGAGATACTTAACTGTGTTGCCGTTCATATCTGTGAAGGTCTGTGCGGCAGAATCAGAACTAAATGATGAGGAATCAGCAGCATTCTTATTAAAGTAATTCTCACTGCTTGTTGAAGAATTTGATGAACCTGTTACTTCATTAGCCGGCTCAGGTCTTTTTGCTGTACCTACGAGAGTAACTTTATTCACTGCTTTTTTTATTGTCTTTTCAGCAATCTTTTTTGTTGATGTAAGCTTGCCATTTACATATGTTTCCTGTGAAGTTATGAGCTTTGTACCTTTAGAACCTTCCGTCTTTACCTCTGTTTCGCCTGTATAAAGCTCATCTGTTTTCTTTTCAACTTCCTTAAATGCTATAGCTTTCTTTGATTGAACTGTCTTATGAGTAATTCTGTCAATCTTAATTTTAAGGTTGTCTTCAACCTTACTATCGGATTTTACATTGAGCTTATCTGTCGGTGAAAGTTTAATACCGAGGAATTCAAGTGCTTCTGCAACTGTTCCCTCGGGAACATCTTTAGAAACTGTTTTGCCTGCATCATTGATGGAAATTGTGTGCCAACGCTGAATTTTAATCTTCATATCAGGCTCAAGAGCTGTTGTTGCGGAAGGTGTAACTGAATCCGCACCGTCTACCTTGATATTTGCAGCCTTAAGTGCATCTGCAACTGTTCCTTCGCTAAAAACAATACTCTTAACATTGCCGTCAGCCTCAAGGTTTACATTAAATGCTCTCATTATGGAAACTTCTACGCCATTGTCACTTGTTTCTGTAAGAACAACCTTATCATTATCGCCAAGCTTAACGCCCGCCTGCTCAAGAATTGCGTCTTTATCGAGATTCATTGTATTGATAACTGTTGTATTTTCGCCATCTGTAATCTTAACAGTCTTAGTAAGAGCTGTGACTGAAAGCGCCGCTGAAAGACACGCTGCACCCATTACCGAAAAGATAGCAATCTTAACGATTTTACCAGTTGTCTTACCGTTGGCTTTCTTTTCTCTTTTTGCCACATATTTATTCTTAGGTAATTCCATTATGTAATCTCCTTACGACTGTCCTCAAATCGTTATTTTAATTAATAACGCTAACGACTGGACAACTTTTAGTTGATGTGGCTATTATAGTCTTGAATTTGCATTATGTCAAACAAGTTTTGAGGTTAACAATTGTGCATTTTGCCAACAGACCGAACGAACTTTCGGTCGAATAAGCTATAAATATTAGGTTATATTTCTATTTAAGAATTAAGTTCAATTAAAGTCTGTGCAAATTGCAGAAAATCAAATGTTACAAATAAGTAACAAGCTTAAAAAGCGCTCAAAAAGGTCACTTTTATACATATTTGATAGATTAGCATTAATTTCAATAGGCAAACTTTCGCTATTTTATAGGCTTTTTGATGTAATTACCATAAATTTCCATTATTGTTTTTGTGCAATAGTTTCAAATTTTCTTTTAAGAGTTTTGTAAAAAATTTTTAATCAATTTACAATATTTTTCCACTATATAGTCTTACGATTTTACTTATTTCTAATATATAAAATCACTTTTTTACCGCAACTGTAGTCATTTTTAACCTGATTTTACTATATTTCGGGGATAAACTACCATTTCTGCAAAATTACATTTTCTGTCGAAATCTGCGTTTTAGTGTAACAATTTTGTAACAGCTTTAACAGCCATTTTATAAATTAAAAAGAGAGGCTCTCTTTCGAGTCTCTCTGATTTTCTATGTAAGTAAATGCACACACTATTTTCTTTTAAATTTAGACTCTTGCTGGGCAATACAGATGCCTATATCAAAAAACGGCTTGATATTATCCTCTTTACCATTTTTTAATCTCTTAAAGACCTTAGAGACCGGAGAAACCTTTGTCTGTTCATTCTTTTTAAGTATTGGTATGCCGTTTTCGTCTGACCACACAAAGCCTGCGTGCTTTAATCCTGTTAGCAAAAGTACTTCGCCGAGATACGCTCCGAATATAAGAGAAAGCTCCCATATTTCTTCATCCGTCGCGTGAATTTCCTTTAAAGCGGACTCATATTTATAGAGAACCTCTTCAAGCTCCTCTATGCTTTCTCTTTTATAATCGAAATCATAATTAAATCTTTTGCCATGTTCAACGGCTTTCTTTGCAAGGCTTTTCATTTTCAAGGCTGTCGGATTATCCTCTCGCTTTTTTCTAAACAAGCCCATTAGAAACCGCTCCTCTCATATACTTAAAAATCTACCAATAATTGATAGATGACCAGCAAGTAATCAAGTTTTTTATGATTTTTTATTATATCATAATTCGACAATAAAATAAAGCTAAACTATAAAGATATTATCTACAACTTTTATAGAAAAAGAAAAAACGGCAAGGTTATACCAAACCTTACCAATTTAAAACTACACCATAAAATTTAAGTTTTTAGTTAACATCTATTTTTTAGAAAATCCTATACGAGGATTCCCTACTAAAAGAATGTTTTTCTACTCTCCTGTATTTTTGAGAAAGATAAAGTGTTTCGCTCTCTGCAGAGAGCTACAAGGGAGTTGCTCTTGTCCTAAGAGCATAAAATAATTTGGCTCATAAATAACTTAGACGAGAATAGTAATTTGAAAATTTAGCAAAAAATTAGAACGCATCCTGGAAGTAGTTGCTCGTCGCAAACAGCTTGAGCGAAACTTTTTAACTGTCTTAAAAAAGCTTATTAACTAATCTGTAGTTTCTTCGATCGCGTCAACAAACCTTCCTAATAAACTACTATCAAGAATTTTAGTAAGTAGTCACATGACGCAATTTCGCATCTTGATAGCGGCGACACGCCGCCTTGTGCGAAACTTTTAATTCATATGGAGCTTAAATTCAGTTATTCAGAGAGAAAATCTTCCACTACATCATTAAGCTGAGATACCTCAAGCTCAAGTTCGTTGCAAAGGTCTACAAGCTGTTTTAATTGCCCGTAATCTGTGCTTATATCTGCAATTGTAAATTTTCTTTCGCCGTTGTTATATTCGATTCCGTAGGTAGTTAGTTGTTTGAGTTCATCGTCGTATAGTTCTGTAACTGTTATCGAATAATATTTCAAATTATCACAGCTTTCGTTTTTATTTCCATCCCCTTAGCACAAATATTATTATACCATATTTTCCTGTAATTTCCATTAACAATTTTGTTACTATAGTTTCGTTTATTTAACATTATATTGACTTTTTAACAGAATAGCTGTATAATAATGACTTATTTTTGTAAATTTGTATAAATTGAATTATTTGTTTCTTTTAAACAATTTTACCTTATTTGGAAATTCTTATAAAGCCGTTGCTAATGTTGCACAAGTTATATTTATATTTTCGCTTTCTGAAAGTACTCGGCAACATTCTGAAAGCGTATAGCCAGTTGTGACAATATCATCTATAAGCAAAATTTTCTTTCCTTGCAAATTTATTTTATCTATTACCTTATAAACTCCGATAATATTTTCCGCACGAACATCGTGGTTTAAAGTATGCTGTTCGAGATTATCACAACATTTTATGAGAGTTTCTGCGTAATCTAACTCAAGAATCTTTGCAAGCTCTCTTGCTATAAGTTCGGATTGATTATAACCTCGCACACGCAAACGCTTTTTTGAAAGCGGTACACTCGTTACAATATCAGCTATAATCTCACCATCGGCAATTACATTTGCAAGAATCGCACCAAAGCTTTTATAAAACTCTCGTTTTCCACGAAATTTATATCTTGTTAAAGCCTCACGAACCTTGCTGTCATACATAAAAGCGGAAACACACTTGTTTCCGCTCGGTAAAGTTCTTATATAAGGCTCTTTGGGAAATTCTGAACGACATTCAGCACATTCAAGTTCTCCTCTGTTAATCAGTTTTAAGCAATACGGACATTTCCTTGGAAAAAATAAATCTAATAAATTCACAATAGACCTACCTTATTTATACCAGAAGTATCGAAGATTGAAAGACTTTTCTTGAAATCAATCCCGAAAGCATTTCCATTCGGAAAAATATCAAGAAGCGGAACCATTACAAATGCCCTTTCAAGAAATCTTGGATGTGGAAGTGTAAGTGCTTTATCATTTCGAGTTTCATTCTCAATAAGAATTATATCAATATCTATAATTCTCGGAGAATTTTTATAAGGGCGAAGTCTGCCCATTTTAGCTTCAATACCTAAACAAGCTCCCATAAGCATTTCCGGCGAAAGCTCGGTTTCTATCATAACACAACAATTATAGAAATTCTGCTGTTCATCGGGTGTTTCAAACGGCTCTGTTTCATAGATTGCTGAAGCTTTGACAAGCTCTGTATCAATCAAAAACGATAATGCCTCAATCGCTCCATTGAGATTTTCAAGACGATTGCCTATATTCGTGCCTAAACAAAGTACAGCCTTTCTCATTTATTCAGACTCCCTACTTCTTGTAATATCAACTGCAACATATCCAAAATCTGCCGCTATCGGTGCATTAGGCTTTTTCAAGCAAACTCTTACACTCTTAGCAAGGCTAAATTCCGTAAGAATACAGTCTGCAACAGCCTGTGCCGCCGCTTCAATTAAATCATAGCGATTTTCGGTCATAACTCGTTTTATACTCTGCGTCGCCTGTGAATAGTTTATTGTAGCTTCAAGATTATCTGTTAGGCAAGCCTTGCTCAAATCAGCAAAAATATCAACATCTAATATAAATAGCTGTCCTCGCTCTTTCTCGAAATCTCGCACACCGTGATAGGCATATATCCTCAAGTCCTTAATAGCAATCTTGTCCATTATATCCCCTCACAATAGAATCCGCTACCTTTGCTGCTTGAACCGACTCTGCAACATCGTGTACTCTTATAATATCTGCTCCTGACGCAATAGAAAGCGTATGTGCCGCAATAGTTCCTGCAAGTCTTTGGTCAAATGGTGGATTTCCACAAGCCGCACCTATAACTCTCTTTCTTGAAGCACCTATGAGAATTGCACATTCATCTACACGATATTTTCCACATTCTCTGAGGATTTCAAGATTCATACTATGCGTTTTGTTAAAGCCTATGCCTGGGTCAAGACAAACTCTTTCCCTTGCTATACCATATTTATCGCACTTTTCTATAACGGATTCAAAAAATTCTTTAATGCCGTCTGCTTTATCGTGCATAATAATACAGCCACAATCGGATTTTGCGGAGATTCTATACATTTCCTCGTCTACATAGCCTGTAACATCGTTAATTATATCTGCACCGTATTCAAGGGATTTTTCGGCAACAGAAGGATAGAATGTATCAATAGAAATCGGCACGCTTACAGCCTTTCTGACAGCCTTTAAGAAAGGAATCAGACGGTTTTCTTCCTCCTCAGCAGAAATTTTTGTATATCCAGGACGGGTGGATTGAGCACCTATATCAATAATATCCGCTCCGTCATTCTGCATTTGTAGAGCGTGTTCTACTGCGGAATCTATGTCAAACCATTTTCCGCCGTCGGAGAATGAATCTGGGGTGACATTGAGTATGCCCATAACATAAGTTTTTTCACCAAGTGGGAGAGTATAGTTTCTTGCTTTAAATACCTTTTGCATTTTTGCCTCCAAATCAGACCTCATTTTTGCATAATATATTTATGCAATCATCTTCTATAGTACCATATCCTGTTCCATATCTTCTTTTTTTATAAAACTTGAAACCGCATTTTTCCTGTACTCTTTTAGATTGAATATTATTTGCAAAATGACAGCAAACAATAATATCAAGCTGAAGTTGATTAAATAGATAATCAATAACTCCTTTTACGGCTTCTGGCATAAATCCTTTACCCCAATAATCCTTGGATAATACAAAGCCTAATTCTCTAACTTTTTTATCTTTAAACTCAGGTAGTGTATTTTCATTGTACTCTTCAATACCTAATGAACCGATAACTTTGCCTTTATATTCGATAGCAAAAGTTTTCTTGTCATTTATAAAAGAATCTATAATCAATTTAGATTCCTCTTTGCTTTTATGATGAGGCCAACCTGCCATTTCTCCAACTCCATCAACACTTGCGTATTCAAAAAAATCATCTAAGTCGGTTTCTTTCCAAGGGCGTAATATAAGTCTTTCTGTTTTTATAACAACATTTGAAATATCGATTTCTAAATTCATAATTTCACCAACAAATTTTTATTTATTTGTCAAAAGCGACATTACTTCAGCTCTTGTCTTTGCATCAGTCCTGATTGCTCCTCTTAATGCAGATGTCATCGTCTTAGCACCAGCTGCTCTCGCTCCTCGCATTGTCATACACAAATGTTCCGCCTCTATAACAACCGCCACACCCAAAGGCTCTAAATTATCATATAAGAAATCTGCAATTTCTGTTGTTAATCTCTCCTGAACCTGCGGCTTTTTTGCGAAACAACTTACTATTCTCGCAAATTTTGATAAACCGATTATCTTTCCATTCTTAGGTATATATGCAATATGTGCTACTCCTACAAAAGGCAAAAGATGATGCTCGCACACTGAATACATCGGTATATCACGAACTATTACAAGCTCTTGCTCCTGTTCCGGAACATTGAATATCTTGAGATATTTCTTAGGGTTGTCGTCTAAGCCTGCAAAAATTTCCTCATACATATTAGCTACTCTCTTTGGCGTTTCGAGCAAGCCCTCTCTATCGACATCTTCTCCGACTGCTGCTAAAAGTTCCTTTACGGCAGCTTCTACTCTTTGTTTATCTATCATCTGCTAATCCCTCTCTCTAAGATTCTTCGCTATCGCTGGTATAAGCTAAAACGACTCTTACAAGTGATGCGTTTTCGTTCTTTACAATGGAAAGTCCATCTCTGTCGATTTTATGCTCATCGTCAAGCTGTTCGTTTGCCGAATTAACATAGGAATAAAACTTATATGGCTGATTAAAGAACAGAGTATTTATATACTCCTCATATTGCATTTCCTTGCCAAACATTATCGGAAGATACTTTTCCTTACTGTTTGCGGCACTTATCAAAGCTGAAATAACCTTATTATTAGTTTCCTCGTCAAATGTTGTAATTACCGCCGCATTTTTTGAATAATACCCAGCCTGTGTCGATGTACATTTCGGAATAAAGAAATTGTATCTCAAGTCATTTTCTTTACTTTGGTCAAGACTTACCTCATCAACAATCGGGCTTATAGTATGGCTTGTTTTTATCATCTCGTCATCAACATTAAAGAAATCATAAATTGCACCATTGGTTGTATCGTCCCATGTAGAATCAAGATGATACCATTTATCATCTATTTTAACAACATTCCACATATGACCTACGCCCTCACTATCGCCACGAATGGTCATACATTCTATGCCGCTGAGATTTAATAAAAGCTGCATAGATTTCGCATAACCCTCACAGACAGCCTCACCTTTAACAATAGAACCATATGAAGAAAAATATTCCCAACCATCGCTAAGACTCGCAACCGTACCTTTATATATACAGTTATTTATTACGAAATCGTGCATAAACTTTTCTCTCTCAAATTCGCTCATTCCGTCCTCAAGAGATGCCATAACCCTATTTATGGCACTATTAAGCACACCATACTTTTTCTCACACTCATCGGCAGATATTACAGAATAAAATTCCGCCATAGTATCCTCGCCAACATAGGCATAGCCAAAAAGATTATCAAGCCAGAATATCTGAGGATTATCAAAAACAAAGGCATTAATTGAACGGCGAATTTCACTTTCTGACATATGCACACCTTTGATATTAACTCTCTCGGTACGATAGTGGTCGTTCTCATCCTTAGTTTCGCTTATGACCGTAACGCTTTTAGAAATCAGGTCATAAAGTTTCTTTTCTGAATCTGAATTCAATGATTCTCTGCCTTTTGTTGTTTTAATCGGTTGATAATATGGAGATTGAGAAAAATCTTCTAATGTTATTTGGCGATAAGAAAGTCCCGTATCGTCACCATCTATATTCACGGCGTTTATAGTATCAGGATTTGCAAAATTATTATCTATAATAGTAGATCTGCCAAGATTTAGAAAATAGATTGTACAGCAGGTGAAAACTGCCGTTAAAACAATAAAAAACAGAACATATACAATTCTTGAAGCGGTTTTTTTCATCTGCTATCCTCCATAAATAATTTAATAACAAAGTGAAACACATTTTGACTGCGGAGGCACTCTGTCAGGGAACCCCCTGTGAGGGTTCTCTACAAAAAATATTCCACAGAGATGTTTTTCTACCCTCCTGCGCTTTGTGAAGCATAAAGTGTTTCGTTCCATGCGAAGATCGCCCAAAGGCTCTGCCGTAGGTAACTACAACTACCTTTGGAAACTGTAAGCTTTTGAAAAAGCTTGAACAAAACTTTTAATTGTCTATCAAACTCATATTGATTAAATAAGCGGCGAATTTCACTGATGAAAACGCCGCTCAGCTCTTAGAAATTATAGGTAATATCAAGGGTAGGATTTAGCTATCTGCGAAAAGTAAACAAATACTCTGCCATAGGCAACTATCCTTGAAAAAAATTAAAAACTTTTATTTGTTTTAAAGTTTTTACTTTCTCTGCGATGCCTTTATATTCTGTCTTGCTTTTTTAAGTTCTGCAAGCGTCTTACTCATATCGTCATCGGCTTGCTTCATAATATCATCTATGTATTCCGCCGCAGCTTTTCTCATTTCGCCTGATTTCATTTTTGCATCGCTTATCATCTCGCTTGAACGGTGCTGTGCTTGTCGGACTATCTCGCTCTTGGCTACCATCTTTCTCGCTCTATCTTCAGCAGAATGAATTATAGCCTCCGCCTCTTGATTTGCCTGACTTATGATTCTATTCCTATCGGCAACTATTCCTCTTGCCTGACGGATTTCTTGCGGAAGATTAGCCTTAATCTCATCAAGTATATCCTTAAAGCCGGTCACACTTACTATTGCCTTATCTTTACTGAGCGGCAGCTTCGCCGAAGCATCTATCATCTCATAGAGGTCATTTATCATTGTTTCTACACTAATATTATTCATAACGACTAATCCTTTCTCAACCTTTCTATAATTTCATCGTGAACACATTCGGGGACAAATGACGATATATCTCCGCCGAGCTGTGCCACTTGTTTTACTATACTTGAGCTTAGGAACATATTCTCTGACCTTGTGGTAAGAAAGATTGTTTCAAGCTCAGGATTAAGCTTTTTATTTGTAAGCGCCATCTGAAATTCATATTCAAAATCAGACAAAGCACGAAGTCCTCTGACTATTGCAGTTGCATTTTTCTGTGCCGCAAAATCTGCAAGCAAGCCATCAAAACTTGTAACCTCAACATTCGGTAAGTCTGCTGTTGCTTTTTCTAAAAGCCTTACTCTTTCTTCTGCTGTAAAGCAAGCTTTTTTATTCATATTATGTAAAACTGCTACGATAATTTTATCAAACATCTTTGAAGCTCTTGTAATAATATCAATATGTCCTACGGTAACAGGGTCAAAGCTACCTGAACAAATAACTGTTTTCATCTATCCGACCACCCTCTGAATGTTTATTATAACATACTTTCGTGAACATAAGCTGTTAGCATAATCTTGCCATAACGATATTGTTTTTTCATAACAAACTCCCCAATCTGATTTGGAAGTTCTTCATCTCTTGGGTGTTCGCAGATTATTTTTCCTGTTCTATTCATAAATATAGGCAAAATATCGAGGGCTTTCTCAAGCAAACCCTTTCTATAAGGCGGGTCAAGAAAAGCAATATCAAATTTCTCGTCACAGCCCTTTAAATATGAAATCGAATCAGATGACTTAACCTCGGCATTTTCAGAAAGCCCGGTTGTTTCGAGGTTACGGTTTATAACAGCAAGTGAACTCTTTGAGGAATCGACCAGTATAGCTTTCTTCGCTCCTCTGCTAAGAGCCTCTATACCCATTTGTCCTGAGCCTGCAAATAAATCAAGAAATACTCTGCCCTCAAGTTCAAACTGAATAATTGAGAAAACAGCCTCCTTAACCATATCTGTAGTAGGTCTGACATCGTTGCCACTAAGCGTTTCGAGCTTCCTTCCGCCCGCCTTACCTGTAATAACTCTCATTCGGTTTCACTTCCTTTACTTATTTTCTAAAAAATAATTTTATAAATGCTATAACAAACATATTATAGCACATACTGACAAATTATGCACTAATTATTTAGTACGGTTTACCAATTTAATCGAATTTTTTCGTTTTTGATGTCAAGAGCTTTGCACTTAAAACCCACGAGTGACGTTATCCCTCAACACTGCGAGCCTTTGAAAGGCTCGCACGAAACTTTTAATTGTCTTGGGAAAGACAAAATTATCTAAACGGTAGTTAATCGGTAATTACTTTCTCCGCAGCAATATAAGCCGATTGAGAATGTCGAAAGAGACTTATCGAGCGATTACGCGTCTTGTCCTGGGCAGTCACGCACCGCATCTTGGGAACGGCGGCCCGCCGTCTTAAGCAAAACTTTTAATTATCTTAACTTATTATTTAGACTTAACAGTTATGATGAAACCATCTACATTATTTCCCGAAACCTCATAATCACAATCCTTTGGAATAGCTATCTGAGTTATATCTCCATCTTCATATGCTTTCTCATACCACATACTCCATGTTGTGCCATCTTCTGCACTTACCGTTAATGGATTATCCTTTGTATTACTCTTAATCTTATCAAGATATTCCTCAAGGCAAAGATTATTCTGCTTCATATATATTGCATGAGGTATACCAACATAACGATAATGCCAAGGTTCATAGTAATATCCTGTTACATCTACTTTATCTTCAGGATAACGCACTATAAAGCCATAATTTGCACAATTATTCAAGAACCATTCATCATTGCCTGTTCCGTCAAAAGCAATACCACTCTTATCCGTAGCATTATAGTGGTCTATATCAAAAACATAGCCTGTCTGATGGTCACTATATCCCGGAGGTGCAACAAGATTTACACCCGCCTCCGGGTCACTATTGAGTTCATCTTGATAAAGCCCCTTCTGAGTAGCATAACTTCTGTATGCACAAGCTATATAAAGGTCGCTTTCACCATAAATACTATAAAAATCATCAAACATCTTATTTGTTGCATCAACAATAGACTTATTTATCATAACATTCGTATCAGCAACAGTATATGTGTTTGTTTTATAGTCATAGAGTGAAACCGCCTCCTCGCCGTCAACATATGAAGGATTATCCTTATTGACGAGTATCAAGCTACCTTTATGAACATCACTGTTATTTAGTTTTATAGCTTGCTGCGTGCCATCAAGCCTTGGTGCCGGCTGAACATTAGGCTTAGAAGATTCAGCTTTACTTGGAGTTTTGCTTTCAACATTGCTTTTACTAGAAACAACAGAAGTGGTTTCTGATGAGGTATTTGCAGAAGAATTTGTTGCTTTATTATTAGAATTTGAGCTAAGAAGATAGCAAAGCGTAAATAATACACAGATTATTATTAGCAGAAAAAGCATTACCTTAAACTGTTCCTTACTCTCTTTATCAAAAAATTTCTTTTCCAAGATAGCATCTCTTTTCCAAATTTATTTTATGTCCTTAGAAATATTATAGCCTGATTTTCAAAGTATATTTTACTTAATAGATAAATAACAATAATATTATTAAAATCGTCAGATTTAATTTAATAATACACAGTATAACATAATCCCTAATATTTGTCGAGTATCATAAATTGCAATGCTTGATTGTAATATCTGAATTTGATATAATAAATATATAATAACATTTTTGTAGGGAGATTGCTATGAAAACAATAAAGTCAATTCCGAAAAATGATGGATTCTATATGCCTGCTGAATTTGCTCCACACTACGGCTGTATAATGATTTGGCCTGAGCGTGGCGATTCGTGGCAATATGGCGGATATTCGGCACGAAAGGCTTTTATAAAGGCTGCTGAAATTATAGCAAGGTCAGAAAAGTTGACCGTTCTCACATCTGAGGCTCAATATAACAATGCTCGTGCTATGCTTGCGGAAAATATTCGTGTTGTGGAACTTTCAACAGATGATTCCTGGGCAAGAGATACTGCCCCTACTTTCGTAACCAACGGCAAAATCATTCGTGGAATAGATTGGAATTTCAACGCTTGGGGCGGTCTTACTGACGGCCTTTATTTTCCTTGGGAGCGTGACCGCCAGCTTGCAAGAAAACTTTGCGACCTCTACGATGTTGATATATATGATGAGAGAGATTTTATTCTTGAAGGAGGTTCTATTCATTCAAATGGTGCAGGCACTATACTTACAACTGAGGAATGTCTTTTGAGTGAGGGCAGAAACTCCCATATGACAAAAGCTGAAATTGAGAAAAAGCTCAAAGATACTCTCGGTGCAGAAAAGGTCATCTGGCTACCATACGGAATATACAATGACGAAACTAACGGTCATATTGATAATATCTGTGCCTTTACCTCTGAAACAGACATCGTTCTTGCATGGACTGATGACGAAAACGACCCGCAATATGAGCTTTCTTCAGCCTGTCTGAAAGTCCTTGAAAATTCAACAACCTCTGATGGCAAAAAATTCACTATCCACAAGCTCCCTTTACCTAAACCTATATTTATTACCAAAAACGAATGTGAAGGTCTTGATACAATGGACGGTCTTCCGACGAGAACACCAAACGAACGACTTGCCGCATCTTATGTCAATTTCTATATCTCAAACGCTGCAATCGTTATGCCATTTTTTAATGATAAAAATGATAAAATCGCACGGGATATTCTTACATCACTATTCCCGACAAGAGAGATTATTGGTATTTATGCGAGAGATATTCTTATTGGCGGCGGTAATTTTCATTGTCTGACACAACAAATACCTCTTGGTATGCCTTTCATAAAATAAACGACAATTCTCCCCTAAGACAATCAAAAATTTTACTTAAGGCGGCGAGCCGCCGCTACCCAGATGCGGTGCGTGAGCACACAGGACAAGATGCGTAATTTCTCGACATTTGCAAGGGTAATTTATTGACACGGATTAAGAAATTAGCAATGAGCTACCGCTTAGCGAACAGATTTCTCTAAGGCAATTATAAAGTTTTGCTCGAGCCTTTTCAAAGGTTTTCAGTTTCCAAAGGTAGTCACCTAAGGCGTAACCTTTGGTGAGTGTTAGAGCAATAACATCTATTTCTTCTTAAGCTGTGGACATAGTCCACCGCTTAATTCTTTCGTTAGCAACAAAATCCATAAATAACAGCAAAAATCCCGCAACCAATATAAGTTGCGGGATTTTTTATATCTCTGATATTACTTAATATCTCTCTTTTTGAATACTGACATACCTATTATAATGCTTACAGCTATATATGCAAGAGCTACCAATATCGGTATATATATCGTTCCATTATGATAGCTTTCGGAAACTGTTCCGCCTAATGTTCCTATCCAATAATAAGCAATTTGCCCATATTGATTATTATTATATGACACCACTTTTTCTAAATCTGAATCAGAAGCATCATTCATAATAGTTAAAACATTAAACATATTAATAATTATTGGAATAAGATAATGTACACAAAGTGTTATTGCAATAGTACCACCGTTTGTACGAATTAAGTAGGCAATCATAGCTATAAGTGATACATAACCTATAAGTATAAGAATATCTACCCCATATGTAGTGAAAAGTTCTGCAAAGTATCCATCACCAAAACCGCCTGCTGGAGTTCCAAGAAAAATCAAACCGAAAATAACACAGCTTACTGCAAAGCAAAGTGTAATTATCAAAGCCTCTACTATGCAAACAATAAGCTTTGATAAGAATATGTATTCTCTCTTAAAACCTCTGGCGGCAATATTTTTAAGAGTTCCTGCGTTATACTCTATTGTAATGAAAAGACAGACACCGATTATTATAAGTATAAAATAATCAGTCGATGCTGGAGATAACATAGTTGGTAAAACATTTTCTATTGTCATTACCGAATTACTGATGTCTTCCATCATTTGATTTAATTGTGAACTAATAAACATTGCTATTGCTGCTATTGCAGCGGAAATTATACAACATACATAAAAACTTTTCATTCGGAAAAGCTTGTAAAAATCTGATTTTAATAGATTTTGCATTATTATACCGCCTTTCTTAAAAACTATCAACCCATTCTCTCAACGAAGTAATTTTCAAAATCACTGCCAGCTGTGGTCAGAGATTCTACGACTACATCATTTGTAAATAGAGCCTTTGTGATTGAACCCGTATCATCAATAGCTGAACCAATAACAACTTCATTGTTATTATTTATGGAAAGTTCTGGAACCTTTTCGTATTTATCCGCAAGAAGATTTGAAATAATCTGCTTTGCCTTTTCAGGATTATTTGTTTTGATAACAGTAGTTGCTGTACATCTGCTTATAAGCTCCTCGTGGGTAAGTTCCTCTACAAGCTTACCGTTACTGATAATGCCATAGCAAGTAGAAAGTTTGCTAAGCTCTCCTAAAATGTGGCTTGAAATAAGGACAGTTTTTCCAAGTTCCTTATTTAGTTTGATGATGAGGTCACGAACCTCGATAATTCCTGACGGGTCAAGACCGTTGATAGGTTCATCGAGTATGAGAAATTCCGGGTCGCCTATGAGGGCGATTGCTATACCAAGTCTTTGCTTCATACCGAGAGAATAATCTCTTGCTTTTTTCTTACCAACATCACTAAGTCCGACAAGGTTAAGAAGTTCAGGAATTAAATCCTCATTTATGCCAAGCATTTTACAGAATATAGTGAGGTTCTGCTTGCCTGTCATATTCGGATATATTGCTGGGCTTTCGATAAGATTGCCGATTTTGGCACGAGCTTTATAGCTATCCATTCCTCCGAAAAATTCAAAACTACCTGATGTTGGATTTGCAAGACCAAGTACAAGGCGGATAAGAGTTGTCTTACCTGCACCATTTTTTCCGACAAAACCATATACTTCGCCTTTTCGGATATTCATATTAACATTATTTACTGCTAATTTTTCGCCATATTTTTTTGTGAGCTCAAAAGTTCTTAATGCGTATTCCATAGTTTCCTCCTTGAAGTTATTTTGTATCATCGTGATAATACAAGTATAACTATTTTACAATTTATTGTCAAGAAAAATTTATAATATTTTGAATTTATATTTGATTTATATAGGAAATATAGGAATTATCAATAAGAATATTCTAACATAATACTTGACATATTAAGAAAGTAATGGTATCATATGGTTGCATTAGTTAAAACTAACTAACTTGATATATTTTATTATTCAAGGGGCTTCTTTGTAGAAGCGTCTATTTAATTAGTAAGTGGTTAGTTTTAACTAACAAGGGGAGTTTTTTATATATTTTTTATAACCGCACATACACTCGATTTATTCAAAGAAAGGTGATGCAAAATGAGTATTGTTATCGTTGGCGGAAACGAAAGAATGGTTTGTCAGTATGAAGATATATGCAAGAATTACGGTTGCAAAGCGAAAATATTCGTTAAAGAACGAGGTGCTTTAGATAAAAAAATGGGAAATCCCGACCTACTAATTCTTTTTACAAACACCGTTTCTCACAAAATGGTAATCAGTGCCTTAGGCGAGGCGAAACGCAGTAATATACCTGTCTGTCGCTGTCATTCAAGCAGTGCTACCGCTCTTAACAAAATCCTCTCTGAACAGATTGGTGCTTAAAACAAAAGGCTGGGAACTTTCATTGGTTCTCAGCCTTTTTCGTGAGTTGAACAAAAATTAAAAGTTTCGCTCGGTCTGTGTAAGGAAAACTTATTGATGTGGTGGAAGTAATTCCAAGTGAACTACCGCTTAGCTGATGCACTTATCTAAGACACTCAAAGTTTAGGTCAAGCCTTTTCAAAGGCTTGCAGTTTCCAAAGGCAGAGCCTTTGGTCGCTCTCCGCAGAGAGCGAAACACCTTTGGGCTTTGCCCAACATTCTTTGCTCCTTAAGCGGTGGACTTCGTCCACCGCTTAATTTTCTCTCATTAGCAACATTAGTCAATAAGGGCGGACTTTGTCCGCCCTTTAGGGGCAAGAGATGTTAAGGGCGTTGCCCTTAAAACCCACCAAAGGCTCCGCCTTTGGAATCCGTAAGCTTTTGAAAAAGCTTGAGCAAAACTTTTAATTGTCTAAGGGTAGTTTGTTAGCTACGCGGTAGTTTCTTCGACCGCGTCAACAAACTTCTCTTATAAGTGTCGAGCTAGACTTGTCGAGCGATTACGCGTCTTGACGGCGGCGGCTCGCCGCTTATTCATCTTCTTCACCATTCGCAGACTGCACTATCATCGTCAAAACCGTTATATCATCATCGTGCCCGTCACTTCTCCTCGCCGTTGCCTCATCCGTAATCAAATTCGCCAACTCTTGCGAACTTTTATTCCAATTACGAATAATATTTGCTATCCAATCTTCTCCCGTAGCAACCGCACCATCAGAAAGCATAACTACTATATCTCCAGGCAGTAAAGCCTCTGTACTATACGAAAATTCAACATTCGGCAAGATTCCTACGGGCAGTGACGGTGATTCTATAGAGAAAACCTTTCCACCCTTTCTGATAAAGGTCATAGGCGCTCCGGCTTTCATAAGCTCAATCCCGCCTGTAAACATATCAAAGGAAAGCACATCAAGGGTGGCAAGTGATTCATCACCCGATTTAACCATCAATGCAGAATTTACAACCTTTAAAGCACAATCAAAGCCTAAACCCGCTTTAATTAACTTTGCAATTATACTTGACGCCATACTTCCATCAACAGCCGCTCTGCCGCCTGTTCCCATACCGTCACTTATCACAGCTACCATTCTGCCCATACCGTCGCAGAAATACTTGAAATGGTCACCGCAAAGCCTGCCGTTTCCACAAATATGTTGAGCCGTTGCAATATCAACATCATAGACAGGTCTTTCGCTGAAAACTATCCTACATCTGCCGTTAACCATAGTAACAGCCGGATTTTCAAATCTTCTTCCGCAAAGCTTAGAAACCTCTCTTGTCAGAACGGACCTTTTCAGCACACTTCTTTCCGTATCGGCGGTTTCAATCTCAACGCTCATTCTGCCAAGTCTATCTATACGACAGCTTATATCCATAGGAACATAGCCCTCGTCCTTCATCATAACGCTTATTCTGTGTGCGGCGTCTGTATCAAATCTTTCGTAGCTTTCGTATTCTTCAGCCATTTCTCCGAGAATTTCGCCTAAACCGCAAAACTGTCCCGCAACAACCGCACGAACCTCATCAACTCTGCGTTGAGCCGCCTCGTAGGTAATATAATTATCGTAATTGCGGTTGACGGCATTAGCCATTTCATGTATCTTGCAACAGCGTTTGCGGAAATCTTGTCGAAAATCGTCCTCTGTTACTTCTCCATTTTTTCGTAAAACTTCATCAAGACAATCAAAGCTTGCAATCGTTGCACCGTGTTCCCTCTCCCAACAATAGGTTTTAAGTCCACAGCGTTTACAGGTTTCAGAAACGGCTTTCTTATAAACTCCGCTCATATCCGGCGAAACTACCTCCGCAAGCTTTTGTGCGACATCTTCAACATCGCTTGAAACATCAGAAAGTGCTTTAGATGCAAAGTCTAAACGCATAATAACGGACCTTCGCAAACCTTCACAGCGTGTATCGCTATCCTTTTCCATAAATATCGCACCGAGAAATCTTCCCGTATCCTTTGGCAAAATTATAAATATCAAGCTTGCCGCTAATACTTCGTAAAGTCCAAGTATTACAAGTGTTAAATTTCCTGTCTGCATAGAAATTATGCCGTTGCATAGTATAAACGCTATGGCTGAGGCAAGTCTGCCCGCTGTTGAAAACATACCTGCCATAAGTCCGCCAAAAGCGTATGAACCCGCAAGAAAACTCATTTCCGAGCTTGAAAGGCTCATTACTATTCCTGCTGAAATTCCTGCAATAGCACCTCCCGAAATACTGCCATACCTCGCACAGAAGAGTATGGCAACTACTGATAAAATTCTTCCGATAGAAAGCGAACCTATCGTTATACTTGAAAACGACAGTATCATTATACAGAGTGAAAGCACAAGACAAGAAATTTCTGGTATAGATAACATTCCAAGACTTTTTGTACCATAGGATATTGTTATAGTCCTTGAAAGAAAATATGCTCCCGCTGAACCAAGTACCGCTTCTATCATATAAAGCACCATACTTCTGCCCGAAAATCCGCTGACGCTCATCATAGCCAAGCCCGTTGCTATGAGAGCCATAAGTGTTATTATCGGTGCAAACAGCTTGCTTTTACGGATTCTTGCAATGTCATTGAGAGTCCATCTTATTGCCGCAAGTGCAATCATAGCCGTAACATAGCGGATAGTATTTCCTGTACCGCTTATAGTACAGTAGCCAATAGACGCTCCCAACACGCTTGCAAGCATATTTTTGAATGGTGCTGCCGCCATAATAGATATGCCGAATGGAGCATACGAGCCAAAAACAGCCGCACGAGCAGCTATAAATCCTGAAATAAAATAAACCATCTGAACAAATGCTCCACGAGAAGCAATATTCCCGAAAGCTTGTCCACAGCCACCTCTTATTCTCATTACCAATTCTCTCACAATATCAGTCCTTTTCAATTAAACAGTCTTTATGATTGATATTGTAACGCACGGGAAATAAAATAATTGTCAAAAATTGGTAATTTCCCAAAATCATTAAAAATAAAAGTTTTGCTTGTAATAAGCATAAGAAGTTTATCCACGCAAAGGGCTAAACTACCGCTTAGCTAACGCACTTCTCTAAGAAAATTAAAAGTTTCGCTCGAGCCTTTTCAAAGGCTCGTAGGTCAAGGGCAACGCCCTTGTCGCTCTCCGCAGAGAGCGAAACACCTTTGGGCTTTGCCCAACATTTATTTTTTCTTAAAATCGGCGGATTTTATCCGCCGATTCATTTTCTTTTGTTAACAACATTAGTAAATAAGGGCGGACATAGTCCTCCCTTATGAGCAAAAAATGTTAAGAGCATTGCCCTTAACACCCAACAAAGGCTCCGCCTTTGGAAACTGTGAGCCTTTAAAAAGGCTCGAGCGAAACTTTTAATTATCTTAGAGAAATCTATTCACTAATCATAGATGCAAACCATCTTTATTTATATTTGGAATACTTGCTTTTTTTCATAGGCTTTTTCTTATAGCGTTCTCGGCGTACAGATTTATCTATCGAATTTGCTCCGCTTATATTCGCAAAAATTACAATCAGAGCCGCCATAACCACAACAGCCACCAACGCCCACATTATTATGCCAAGTATAGAAACGCCTTCATTTGTTTTTGGAATTTCTATGCCGATATTATCAGGTATAGAAAGCTCGACAGTATTTTCTATTTTATAATCAGATAGTGCGAATGCCTCAAAGCTCGGCACTACAATAGCCATAACCGAAAGAATTATTGCGATAAAAGCCGAAAGCCTTTTCAAAATCCTCACCTCGCACATTATTTAAGAATAATTTTACCACAAAAACAAGCTATATAAAAGGGTTATTGGAAAATAAATGACGGAGTGCCTCTGCTGTCAAGACGCGAAATCAGTTTTTCAAGCAAAACCTCGACACTCGCAAGGTGAGATTGTTGACGAGATCGAAGAAATTAGCAATGAACAACCGTTGAAGCTAAAGAAATTTTTTGTCTAAATGACAGTTCATTGATAATTTTTTAATCTGCGACAATTAACTACCCTTGAAAGTATCGAGCGAGGTTTGCCGAGCAACTACGCATCTTGATTGCGGAGGCACTCCGCCAAACAAAGTTCACCATTAAGAGAAAGAGATGTTAAAGGTGTCGCCCTTAAAATCCACGAGGGACACTACCTCTCGAACTGAACCTTGAGTGTCTTTTGGGCAGTTTTTTAGCTAATCAACAGTTTATTGATAATTTCTTCTACCACATCTTAGAGAGAGTTATTTCGCACTTTCTTCAAGGCACTCTGCTAAAGCGTTGCCAAGTAAACTACCTGCAAGCTTAACTTCATTTAAGCTATTGCCGTCCGTGCCGACTTCTATAAGTAACGAACCTGTATTCGCATTCATATTATATACGAAATCTCCGAAATTCAGCGGTCTGGTCATACCCGGATATAGCGTTTCTGCCGTCTGCTGTAGCCTTAGTGCGAAACGAAGATTATATCGCCATTCCGGAAAGTCTCTTACTCCATCAACATCGCAACCCGCCATAATCATTATCTGTGCCGCCTTTTGCCCATCAGCAGTCGTAAAGGTCGGTTTTTTCATAGCACCGTCCTCATCTGTACTGAACGCATCTCTATGAATATCCAAAACCACCTTTATTGATGGATATTTTTCAAGATAGCTTTGAATGGTTTCCATACTATTATCATAAGCTCCGTTATAGCTTTCATCGTGCTTTGTGGTATCGTGTATGGTCTTTATGCCACGCTTATTGAGAGATTTTGTTATAGCCGCACCAACCGCACATACATTTTCGTTATTATCATCTGTTCTTGGATAGTAGCTTTCATAATAATATCCTGTATCGTATTTAAGATAGCTTTCTCCTGTGTGCGTATGTACTATCAAAACTTGTGGCTGGTCGGTTTTTTCGACTTTAAAGCCAAGTTCTTCGCTTAATTCCTCGCCTATATCTATATCCGCAGAGGCATTATTCTTGACATAAAAATTATCATACTTCTTCCCTGCGCCCGTTATATTCGTTTCATAGACAGTATATTTATTTTCGCCCTCGTGAGCCTTATCATATTCTGCAAGTTCTTCTTCGGTAGGCTCTGAAAGTTCTGCATTTACTGGGACTGCATCTGCTTTTTTAGGTGGCTTTTGGGAGGATTCCTGTTTTTTATCTTCTGATATTTCGCTTGGCTCTTGATTTTCAACTTTGCTTGTTTCTTCAGTATCGCTCATCGAGGTATTACCTGTCGGCAAAG
Organism: Pseudoruminococcus sp.; assembly: GCF_047012705.1. Lineage (NCBI taxonomy): Bacteria > Bacillati > Bacillota > Clostridia > Eubacteriales > Acutalibacteraceae > Pseudoruminococcus > Pseudoruminococcus sp. The sequence goes on from NZ_JBKXNW010000010.1 coordinate 29,877, forward strand.
AAAGTTTAGCTGCAAAAACCATAGCCTCGTTATAGTCAGGAGGAGAACTAATTACTCTGAATATCACACAAACCACCGCAAGAACCGACAACAAAGACGCCGATATATGCGGAATAAATTTTTTAATGCTTTTAATTTGTTTTTTCTTCATATTGCTCCTCCTCGAAGATATATCCACTGCTTATATCATAGCCGAAGTATTCTGCGAAAAAAGAAAATTTATGTATGATATGAAATTTATTTTAAACGTATGAAATTTTTGGGAATATATTCCGCAAAAGAACGGTTTTTATTGTCTTTTATCTTATGATGTGGTATTATTTAGTAAAAGCTAAGGGGAGATTCTTATGAAAAATTCAAAGAAACAAGATTCTGGCGGTGCTATGAAATTATCCGTCTGGTGCTTTGTTATATTTCTGCTGATTACCGCTTTACAATTGGTTATTAAGATAATGTTACCTATGGTTGGCGATATTTATTTCTATGCACTTAGCATTTCTTTCGTTCTGCAAATGCTCACAGGAATTATAAGTGTAATTGCCTTTATAATAAGCTGCATAAAACGAAAAGCTCTATCCTTTGGATTTGCAATTATTACAATAATTATGCTCGGCTGTGTTATCGGTGAAGGGTACTTAGGTATGCCTTATATAAATGATTTCAAGAATAAGACTACAAGCGTTATAACGAGCGATTATTCAGTAATCGGCAAGGAAAACAACAAGAGCATATATTTTGCCGATAACAAAAATAAAGAAGAGGCTCTCAGACTTGATAAAAATACACTCAGCTATCTTGAAAATAATAATGCAATAGATGTAAATAATTCATATGTCAGCAATACTTCATACCTACACCATATCAATTATATTGATATAGAATATTATCCAAACACAGGAATACTAAAGAAAATCACAGTTATTGAGCAATAAGCAGACTTTACCTTATCTTGACTTATATGTTAAAATGTCGTAAAATTAGTGCATAAGTGGCGTGTGGCGAAGTGCCTCCGCTATCAAGATGCGGTGCGTAACCGCACAGAACGAGAAGCAAAATCACATCAGGCAACTACCTGCGACAAGTCTCGCTCGAAACTTGCATGAAAAGTTTATTGTTGCTGATTAAAAAATTAGTAATGAATTGCCGTTTAGTCAAATTATTTTTTCAAAGACAATTAAAAGCTTGCAGGGTTGAGGGACAATGTCTCTCGTGGGTTTTAAGGACAAAGCCCTTAACATAGAAAGAGAGGATTTATAATGATAAGTTTAGCAAGAGAGGCGACACTTTTGATGTCGTCACTTTCAATATACAGAGGAATATTAAACCGCACTGTGCCTAAGGCTTTCTTTAAGCTGCTTTGCTCGCTCGATAAAGAACCTATCGAATTTGCCGGCGCTTGGGGAGAATTTTTCCAAGTTCTTAGTGATAGAGGTTTCGCCAGCAATTTTGCGGGCTGTATAACAGAAACCGCTCTCTTTGACGAGAACCGTTTTTCTATGCTTGCAGCAGATAACCGCATAAATGAACTTTCCGCAGAGGCTTTATCCGCAACTAAGCGTGATATTGCCGCTATCATTAAAATTAGCCGAATTACCCCTGAACAAATTCTTCTCGGCTACGAACACAGAGATGAGCTTGGTTCTTTTGAACATTCGTTGCCAAGATGGGGTACTGGTAAGCCTTGTGAGGAATTTGCTACTCTAAGAGAATGTGTAGACAGGCTTGTAAATTATTATGCAAAAAATGGCTGTGGTATGTTTGCAAGATACAGAGCCTTTATATGGAGAAACGGCAGTATTGAACCTGTCGTACACCCTGATAAAATCTCTATTTCCTCACTCAAGGGCTACGAGATACAGCGTGGGCTTGTTGTTGATAACACTAAGGCTTTCCTTAACGGCATACACTGCAATAACTGTTTGCTCTATGGCGACAGAGGAACAGGCAAGTCCTCAACTGTAAAGGCTATCCTCAATGAATTCTATAAGGACGGTCTTAGAATGGTAGAAATGCCTAAGGACAGGCTCGGAGACTTTCCTATACTTGTAGACAAAATTGCGGCCCTACCGCTTAAATTTATCATCTTCATAGATGACCTTTCGTTCTCTACTGACGATAAAACTTATGCACAGCTCAAGGCTGTTCTTGAGGGCGGTCTTGCGGCTCGCCCTGACAATACTCTCATTTATGCAACATCTAACCGCCGTCACCTCATTAAAGAAACCTATTCTGACAGAGGCAACGACGATATGCACAGAAATGATACTATGCAAGAAACCCTCTCGCTCTCCGATAGATTTGGTCTTGCAGTTAATTTCAGCGTTCCTGATAAAGAAAACTATCTTGAGATTGTTCGTTCACTTGCAAATGAAAAAGGTCTTGAAATAGATATAGAAACCCTTGAAAACGAGGCTGAACAGTGGGCTTTGGAACGTGGCGGTCGTTCTCCGAGATGTGCAAAGCAATTTGTCGCTATAGCAGAGGCAAGACAGCTTAAAAACAATTAACCTTTTTCAGAAAGGAAATGTAAAATGTTTAAGAAAATTGTTGCACTGGCACTTGCGGCAGGTATGGTGCTTTCAGCGGCGGCTTGTAATTCAAACCGTTCTGAAGAATATCCTGTGAAATTGGCCAACATTACAATAAGTAAAGCCCCCGACAGAGTTGTCGTACTTTCGGATTCTATTGCAGATATTCTCGTTTCCTGCGGATTTATCAAGAAGATAGAGGGTAGATCTGATGAGTGTACTCAGGAAGAAATTTCAGGCGTCAAAACGGTCGGCTCTAAGCTAAAACCCGACCTCGAAAAGATTTCTGCACTAAGCCCTGACGTTATATTTGCCGACAGCGATATGCCAAAGGAACAGCTTACTAAGCTGAACGAATCGGGATTTACAGTAATCACCTTCGTTCCTGCGACAAGTATGAGCGGTATCAGCGACCTTTTCGGAAATGTTGGTGCGGTTATGGCAGGCGAAACAACAGGCAGAGAAATCGGTGAGGAAAGAGCCGAAACTCTCTCTGTAACTATGGACGACCTACAAAGACTCATTCCAGAAAGCAAGGTTCTTGTAACTGCTTGCTATCTATATGACGAAAAAGGCACTTCACTCAAGGACGATACGCCTTCTGGCAAGCTCTTTGAATATCTCAATGCCGTTAATGTCTGCAAAGCCGGTGTTGCTGATGACGAGGCTTTCAATGCACTAAAGCTTGCAAATCCGCAATATATCTTCTGTGATATAGGCGTTAAAGATAAGATTATGAAAAGCGAGCTTTTCAAAGACTTTTCTGCCGTTAAGAATAAACAGGTTTATGAGCTTTCATCAAAGCTTTTTTCTCGTCAGGGAAATTCTCTTGTAGAAGCTCTTACGGATATGATTGAAATTATGTATCCTTCGGTTTCTATCAATCCGGAAGACCCCACAAAGAAAGATGAATCGAGTAAGGCCGAGTCAAGCAAAGCTGAATCAAGCAAGACCGAATCAAGCAAAGCTGAATCAAGCAAGACCGAATCAAGCAAGGCTGAATCAAGCAAGACCGAATCAAGCAAGACCGAATCAAGCAAGGCCGAATCAAGTAAAGCTGAATCAAGCAAAGCTAATACCACAAAGGTTAAAGCCGATACTTCCTTAAAAATAACTAAAGATATGTTCTTTGAGTTCGGCGACATTGAGGACGATATCAAGAAGGTTCAAAATCGCCTTGAGGTTCTCGGATACTTCAAAGAAGAAAAGTCCGGTTACTACGGAGAAGTCACTCAAAAGTCCGTAAAGGCTTTCCAAAAAGCCAACAAACTCAAGCAATCCGGTGACTGCGATTACGAAACCTTAACTCTTATGTTCTCCGATAAGGCTAAAGCTGCAGGATAATTTCTCAGTCTTCATTATATAAAATATCTCAAAAAATTCTTGACAAACTACGCCGAATATGATAATATTATATTCGGCTCACATAGGGGTATAGCTCAGTTGGTAGAGCAGCGGTCTCCAAAACCGCGTGCCGAGGGTTCAAGTCCTTCTGCCCCTGCCATTTGGCCCGGTAGTTCAGTTGGTTAGAACGCTAGCCTGTCACGCTAGAGGTCGTCGGTTCGAACCCGATCCGGGTCGCCAATTTTGCTGGTATAGCTCAGGCGGCAGAGCGCATCCTTGGTAAGGATGAGGTCGGCAGTTCGAGCCTGCCTATCAGCTCCAGTCGAGTGCCTCGACACGCATTACGCGTGCGGGGCATTTTCTGTTTTAAGTTATCTTCACGCGTCTGAATATGAGTATGTTAGCAGTAAACTTAACCACTTAATCAAGCCTTTCTTCGGAAATGGGCTTGATTTTTTATACCTAAAAAAGTCGATTTGTCTACTATTGCGAAAAAACAAAGGCTACTGAACGCTAAAAGAGCGTAAACAGCAGCATTCTATTTTATGCCTTTTTAAGCTGTAATATTTCCGAGGGTATCACCTGCAACCCTATCGGCTTAGACTGCTTTGAAAATATTTACTATTTTGCTGAATACAGACAAAAAAATCCCGACAGACCATATCAGCCTGCCGGGAATAATTTTTATTTAATTAAAGGCTCTTGATAAGCTCTTTAACTCTTGCCATAGCCTCTATTGTCTTATCTCTGTCGCCGAATGATGTAAGGCGGAAATAGCCTTCGCCATTCTTACCAAAGCCTGCACCTGGTGTGCCGACAACATTAGCCTTCTCAAGGAGCAAATCGAAGAAATCCCAAGACTTCATGTCGTTCGGGCAACGAAGCCAGATATATGGGGAGTTCTTACCGCCTGAATACCAGATACCGAGTTCATCGAGAGTTTCTGCGATGATACGGGCATTTTCCTTGTAGTATTCGAGGTTAATTTTGCACTGCTTCTGACCTTCCTCAGAGAATACAGCGGCAGCACCACACTGAACAGGGTATGAAACACCATTGAACTTACTGCCCTCTCGTCTGCCCCAAAGCTGTGAAATTTTAACGACTTCGCCATTAGAAGCCTTGAACTCAAGTTCATTCGGGATAACTGTATATCCGCAACGCATACCTGTGAAGCCTGCTGTTTTAGAGAGTGAGCATATCTCAATAGCACACTTTCTTGCACCCTCTACGGCAAAGATACTTCTCGGAACATCGTCCTCTGTGATGAATGCTTCGTAAGCTGCGTCGTAGATAATAACAGCTTCGTTTGCAATAGCATAATCAATCCAAGCCTTGAGTTCGCTTGTCTTGAAAGCTGCACCTGTTGGGTTATTCGGTGAGCAAAGGTAGATAATATCAGCGTGAACTGATGGGTCCGGAACAGCGGAGAAGCCGTTTTCCTCAGTAGAATCAGCATAGATAACCTTTCTGCCGTTCATAAGGTTAGAATCTACATAAACAGGATATGCCGGGTCTGTGATAAGCACAACATTATCATCGCCAAAAATATCAACAATGTTTCCGCAGTCAGACTTCGCACCGTCGCTTATTCTGATTTCGTCAGTGGCAATGTCAACGCCAAAGCTCTTGTAGTAGCCAGCAACAGCCTCTTTCAGGAAGTCGTAGCCTGTACCGCTATCCTCATAGCCCTTAAAGGTTTCCTTAACGCCCATTTCGTCAGCACCCTTTTTAACTGCTTCAACAACGCAAGGTGCGATAGGCAGGGTAACATCACCGATACCCATACGGATAATTCTATCCTTTTTATCAGGATTATTTTTGATATACTCGTTAATCTTCTTAGCAATATTGATAAAAAGATAATTCTTTTCGAGTTTAAGATAATTTTCGTTTAACTTTGGCATTTTACTAACCACCTTTATAATAATTTGTTGTTAAGGGCGGTGGCGAGCCGCCACCGCCAAGACGCGGTGCGTGACCGCACAGGACAAGACGCGGAATCGCTCGACAAGTCTCGCTCGTAGTGAGCGTGGTAAGATAGTTGACGCGGTCGAGGAAATTCCCAATGAGCTACCGAACGGGCGAACATAGTTCGGTGGCGAGCCGCCACCACCAAGGGAAGTTTATTGACGCAGTCTGGGAAATTCCCAATGAGCTACCGCTTAGCTAACGCACTTCTCTAAGACACTCAAAAGTTTTGCTCAAGCTTTTTCAAAAGCTTGCAGTTTCCAAAGGCGGAGCCTTTGGTGGGTTTTAAGGGCAACGCCCTTAACATCTCTTTGCCCCCAAAGGGCGGACTTTGTCCGCCCTTATTAACTAATGTTGCTTTCAAACTTCCGAGCAAGCGAACAAGTTCTCCCCTACTTTGCTTCCCTATTCTCTAAAGAAGCCTTGATGAACTCTCTGAATATCGGGTGAGCCTTGTTTGGACGGCTCTTGAACTCTGGGTGATACTGAACACCGATATAGAATTTATTCGCAGGAATCTCAACAGCCTCTACAAGCAAGCCATTAGGAGATGTGCCTGTGAAGACCATACCGTTCTCTTCAAATATATCACGATATTTGTTGTTGAATTCATAGCGGTGTCTGTGTCGCTCTGCAACCTCCGGCTTGCCGTAGGCTCTTTCCATAATTGAATTAGGGTGAACCTTGCAAGGATATGCTCCGAGACGCATTGTTCCGCCGAGCGGAATATTTCCTTGTTGGTCTGGCATAAGGTCGATTACAGGATATTCTGTATCCTTATCAAACTCGCTTGAATTTGCGTGCTTAAAGCCGAGCTTATGGCGAGCAAACTCTATAACAGCGGTCTGCATACCAAGACAAATACCGAAATATGGAACATCGTTTTCACGAGCATATTTTGCGGCATTGATTTTGCCCTGAACGCCTCTGTCGCCAAAGCCACCAGGAACGAGTATGCCGTCACAATCGCCGAGAAGTTCATTGACTGTATATTCTGTGACAAGCTCTGCGTCAACCCACTTAATATCTACAACAGCACTATTCTCATAGCCTGCATGTCTTAATGCTTCGGCAACCGACAAATAAGCGTCGTGAAGCTGAACATACTTACCGACAAGAGCTATTCTGACAGTCTTTGCGCTATTTTTGATTCTTTCGAGCATTTTTTCCCACTCAGACATATCGCCGGCCGGAAGATTTATTCCAAGCTCACGGCAGACAATATCGGAGAAATTATTCTTTTCAAGCATCATAGGTGCTTCATAAAGAACAGGGAGAGTTATATTTTCAATAACGCAATCCGGCTTAACATTGCAGAACATTGCTATCTTCTTGAAAATGCTTTCCTCGAGCGGTTCATCGCAACGGAGAACGAGAATATCAGGGTTGATTCCGAGAGAACGAAGCTCCTTTGCGGAATGCTGTGCCGGTTTGGATTTATGCTCCTCGCTACCCTTTATATAAGGTACAAGGCAAACGTGAATAAACAAACTATTCTCAAGACCAACCTCGAGAGAAACCTGTCTTATCGCCTCAAGGAAAGGCTGGCTCTCTATATCGCCGACTGTACCACCGATTTCTGTGATAACAACATCAGCGTCAGAGTGCTTACCGACAGCGTAGATAAATTCCTTTATTTCGTTTGTAACATGAGGAATAACCTGAACAGTCTCGCCGAGATATTCGCCGTTACGCTCTTTCTCCAGAACATTTGAGTAAACCTTACCTGTAGTAAGATTTGAGAATCTGTTGAGGTTTTCATCTATAAAGCGCTCATAGTGACCGAGGTCGAGGTCGGTTTCTGCACCGTCCTCTGTGACATAAACCTCTCCATGCTGATATGGACTCATTGTGCCCGGGTCAACATTTATATACGGATCGAGCTTCTGTGCTGCAATTTTAAGTCCTCTTGCCTTGAGAAGTCGTCCGAGAGAAGCTGCTGTTATACCCTTACCAAGACCCGAAACAACTCCGCCTGTAACGAAAATATACTTTGTCGTCATAGCTCTACTTCTCCTTCAAATACTGTTTCTGCATTACCTGTGAGGAAAACTGCGTCATCTGTATACTTAATAACGAGGTCGCCACCCTTTAGCTTAACAGTGATGTCCTCATTCTTTTTGCAATAGCCGTTCTCAACCGCTGCAACTGCAACCGCACAAGCACCTGTACCGCAAGCCCAGGTTTCGCCGCTGCCACGCTCCCATACTCTCATACGGATTGTGTTGCTGTCAACTACCTTAACAAACTCTGCGTTTACTCTCTCTGGGAAGAGTGGGCTATTCTCGAATGCAGGGCCTACCTTATCTATATCAAGGCTGTCTATATTATCGCAGAATACTACGCAGTGTGGGTTACCCATAGAAACGCAGGTGATTTTATATTCAACGCCATCTATAAAGGCTGGCTCATTGATAATCTTGGTCTTATCCATAGCAACAGGGATATTCTTAGGGTTAAGCTCTGCCTTGCCCATATCAACTCTTACTCTGTTGACTAAGCCATCTTGCTTATATACTTTGAGTTTCTTGATACCGCTAAGGGTTTCAACTGTTGCCGTATCGCCCTGAACCATACCGTTATCAAAGAGGAACTTTGCAACGCAACGGATACCGTTTCCGCACATCTTACCCTCACTGCCATCGAGGTTGAACATACTCATCTTAGCGTCTGCAACATCAGATGGGCCTATGAGGATAACGCCGTCACCGCCGATTCCGAAATGTCTGTCGGAAAGTCTTATACTAAGTCCTTCCGGATTGTTAATCTTCTGGTTAAATGTATTGAAATAAATATAGTCATTGCCTATGCCTTGCATCTTTGTGAAATGGAGCTTAACCTTTTCACTTCTCATATCGTTGAGGTTGACTAGCTCTGTGCTTTCCTCAGAATACTTACTCTTTAGGCATTCTGCGAGTGCGTTTGCAGTGTCGATAGAAGTAAGGCAAGGAATATTTCTTTCAACTGTCTTACGGCGAATCTTAACACTATCTCTTGTAGGAATTCTGCCCTTAGAAGATGTAGAGATAACATAGTTGATGATACCGCTCTCGATAAGTGTGAGAGTATTTTCCTTAGCGTTATCGTGAATTTTAGGAACAACAATAGCGTCTATGCCGTAATCCTTGATAACCCTTGCAGTACCGACTGTTGCATAGATTGTAAATCCGAGGTCTGCATACTTTCTTGCAAGCTGACCGACTTCGTTCTTGTCGGAATTTCTTACAGTGATGAATACACCGCCGTGCTTTTTCATCTTGTAGCCTGCTGCGATAAGTCCTTTATAGAGAGCTTCTTCAAGTGTATTAGCAACACCGAGAACCTCACCTGTGGATTTCATTTCAGGGCCTAAGTGGTTATCAACATTTATAAGCTTCTCGAATGAGAATACAGGTACCTTAACTGCAAAGTAAGGAGCTTTCTTATAAAGACCTGTTCCCCAGCCCATATCTGCAAGCTTTTCGCCGAGCATAGCACGAGTTGCGAGGTCTACCATAGGTACGCCTGTAACCTTACTGATATATGGGATAGTTCTTGAAGAACGAGGGTTAACCTCGATAACATAAAGTCTATCATGATAGATAAGATACTGAATATTGACAAGTCCCTTTGTTCTGAGTGAAACTGCAAGATTCTTAGAGGTTTCAATGATTGTTTGAGTCATCTCATCGCCGATGTTCCAAGCCGGATATACAGCAATAGAGTCACCTGAGTGGATACCCGTTCTCTCAACATGTTCCATAATACCAGGAATAAGAATATCCTCACCATCGCAGATAGCGTCAATCTCAAGTTCGATACCCATAAGGTATTTATCTATGAGGATTGGATTTTCGATATTCTGTGCGAGAATGATAGCCATATATTCCTTAATATCGTCATCATTAAAGGCAATAATCATATTCTGACCGCCAAGAACATATGATGGACGCATAAGTACAGGATAGCCAATTTTATTTGCAACATCGAGAGCCTCGTCTGTTGTCATAACTGTATAGCCCTGAGGACGAGCGACATGATGCATTTCGAGAAGCTCATCAAAGCGTTCTCTGTCCTCTGCCATATCAATGCTGTCAGCAGATGTTCCGAGGATATTTACGCCGTGGTCGCTGAGGTATTTTGTAAGCTTAATAGCTGTCTGACCACCGAAGGCAACAACAACGCCATATGGCTTTTCTGTGTTGATAATGCCCATAACATCTTCATTTGTGAGTGGCTCGAAATAAAGTCTGTCTGCTGTGTCGAAGTCAGTAGAAACTGTTTCAGGGTTGTTATTTACGATAACAACATCAAAGCCAGCCTCTTTCAACGCCCATACGCAGTGAACTGAAGCATAGTCGAATTCGATACCCTGACCGATTCTGATAGGGCCTGAACCGAAAACGATAACTGTTCTTCTGTCGCTGTTCTGCTCCTCAATGAATGCCTCTGCCTCGTTGTCGTTGTCAAAGGTAGAGTAGAAGTAAGGAGTTTCAGCCTTAAATTCAGCGGCACAGGTATCAACCATCTTATAGACAGGAACGAGTGGATTTTCAACCTTTTTGCCTGTGATTTTTTCAATAGTTCTGTCGAGGAAACCGAGATTCTTAGCCTTTACATAAAGCTCTCTGCTCATCTCGCCCTTTTCATTCTCCATCTCACGCTCGCAATCGATAATATTGAGGAGCTTAGATAAGAACCATTCGTCAATGAGAGTTATCTCGTGGATTTCATCAACTGTAATTCCACGCTTCAATGCCTCATATACGCAGAAAGAACGCTCATCGTCGCAGACATGAAGTCTTTCTCTAAGTTCTTCTGTTGTGAGAGCGGCAAACTTAGGGCTATCCATTGTATCGTGACCGATTTCAGCACCGCGAACAGCTTTCATAATGGCCTGCTCGAATGTAGGAGCGATAGCCATAACCTCACCTGTTGCCTTCATCTGTGTGCCGAGTGTACGCTTTGCATAAACAAATTTATCGAAGGGCCACTTAGGGAACTTAACAACAACATAGTCAAGTGCAGGCTCAAAGCAAGCATATGTTGTACCTGTAACGGCATTCTTGATTTCATCAAGAGTATAGCCGATAGCAAGCTTTGCGGCAACCTTAGCAATAGGATAACCTGTTGCCTTAGAAGCAAGAGCAGATGAACGGGAAACTCTTGGGTTAACCTCAATAACAGCGTATTCAAAGGTTTCAGGGTTAAGAGCGAACTGGCAGTTACAGCCACCCTCTACGCCAAGAGCAGAAATTATATTAAGAGCTGCTGAACGTAGCATCTGATACTCCTTATCAGCAAGAGTTACTGTTGGAGCGATAACGATACTATCGCCTGTATGAACGCCGACAGGGTCGAAGTTTTCCATAGAGCAGACGGTAATTACATTGCCCTTCTTATCACGCATTACCTCATATTCGATTTCCTTCCAGCCTGCGATGCACTTTTCAACAAGAACCTGAGTAATAGGAGAAAGCTCAAGTCCGTTTGCAGTGATTTCACGAAGCTCGTCCTCGTTATTAACGATACCGCCGCCTGTACCGCCGAGTGTAAATGCAGGACGAATGATAACAGGGTAGCCGATTTCGTTTGCGAAGTCGACAGCAGATTCAACATCGTTTACAACTGTTGAAGGGATAACCGGCTGACCGATTTCCTCCATAGTATCCTTGAACATCTGTCTGTCTTCTGCTTTATCAATAGTTACAGGGTTAGCACCGAGGAGCTTAACACCGTTTTTCTCAAGGAAGCCCTCTTTTGCAAGCTGCATAGAGAGTGTAAGACCTGTCTGTCCGCCGAGAGTGGAAAGAAGGCTGTCCGGCTTTTCTTTCTTGATAATTCTCTTTACTGTCTTGAGGGTAAGAGGCTCGATATAGATTTTATCAGCCATAGCCTTATCCGTCATAATAGTAGCCGGGTTTGAGTTAATGAGGATAACCTCAAGACCTTCCTCTTTAAGAGCACGGCAAGCCTGTGTACCTGCATAGTCAAATTCGGCAGCCTGTCCGATAACGATAGGACCCGAGCCAATAACCATAACTCTCTTTATACTTTTATCCTTTGGCATCTCATTTACCCTCCTTCATCATATTTATAAATCTATCGAAAAGGAATGATGTATCCTGTGGACCACCGCAAGCCTCCGGGTGGAACTGTACGGAAAAAGCTGGCATATCTGTATATGTTACGCCCTCGCAAGTACCGTCATTTGCGTTAATAAAGCTTTCCTTTGCATTTGCCGGCAAAGATGAAGCGATAACGGCATAGCCGTGGTTCTGGCTTGTGATATAAACTCTGCCTGTGCCTACTTCTACAGCCGGCTGGTTTGCTCCACGATGACCATACTTGAGCTTTTCAGTCTTAGCACCCTGTGAAAGTGCGAGGACTTGATGTCCGAGGCAGATTCCGAAAGTAGGAATCTTAGCGTCACAAAGCTTTTTAAGCTCGGCAATCATCTCAACATTTTCCTCCGGGTCGCCAGGACCATTAGAGAGCATAATGCCATCAGGATTGAGTGCCTTAATCTGCTCTGCTGTTGTGCTTGCAGGCACGACTGTAACTGTGCAGCCACGCTTTACAAGCTCTCTTCTGATATTATACTTAGCACCGATGTCCCAAAGAACGACCTTGAATTTCTCGTCCTCTGCCTGATATGTTTCAAAATCAGAGCAGGTTACGGACTTTACGGCATCAACTATCTTATAAGGCTTGATTTCATTCTTGATAACATCTTCTGAAACCTTCTCGAAGGATATACGAGCGTTCATAACACCGTATTCACGAACGATTTTCGTAAGATGTCTTGTATCGATTCCATAGAGAGCAGGAATGCCTGCCTCCTTTAAAAAAGTGTCAAGCTGTCCCTCACACCTAAAGTTTGAGGGTTGCTGACACCATTCTCTTACGATATAAGCCTTCAAAGCCGGCTTTTTGCTTTCAAAGTCAGGTTTAATAACCCCATAGTTACCAATAAGCGGAAATGTCTGGCAGACAATTTGTCCATAGTAGCTTGGGTCGGTAAGTGTTTCAAGATAGCCTGTCATAGCAGTAGTAAAGACAAGCTCTCCTGTGGTTTCGGTTTGGGCTCCGAAAGAATAACCCTCAAAAACATCACCGTTCTCTAAGGTAAGGTATGCCTTTTGTTCCATTCTTTGACCATTCCTTTCGTGTGTATATTTAAGCAAAGCAGTTACCCAATTTGCATTAAAAGCATATTTTCTACAATTTTCGAGCCTTGTGGCTCATCTATAAGCTCTCAATCAGTTCTCATAGGTGCTAAGGATTCTCTTTGCGACCTCGACCTTTGTTATTCGCTGGTCCATAGCCTGTCGCTCAAGATACCTGTGCGATTGCGGTTCGCTCATAGAGAGATACTCCATAAGCACATATTTTGCCCTGTTGATTGTTCTTATATCCTCAATCTTCTTCTGAAGTTTGATATTTTCTTTACGAACTCCTTCAAGACGGTGTTTTGTCGCCTCAAGAAGCTTAATTGATTTAAACATCAGATGTTTGCTCAGCGGCTTTGGCAAAACGAAAACACCATAGTCCTCTGTTTTAGCCTCTGCCTGTTCCTCAATCTCTGCCTTGACAAGCAGGACAACGCCTGCATGAGTATTTTCGGAAACATATATCGACAGACCGTCACCGAACTCGTCAGTGAGCGGCGTATTGATAAAAACGAAATCGTATTCTTTTTCGAGTAATATTCGCCGAGCCTCCGAACCGCTCCTTACAATGTCGATAGTGGGACTTGAGATTTCACGAAGCAGTCCCGACAAAGAATCGGTACTTTTCTCTGATTTGGACACAAGAAGAACATTGTCCAAGTGCCGACACCCTTTCTATCTATTGTACATAATCCTGATAATTCTATCAAGTATTAAATGAAATATTTCTTATAGAATTTCAAAATACTTGTGGTCTGTTGCAAGCTTTATCTCATCACTTCTCTTAGAAAGTTCAAGCTCTTGTCGTTTATGGCTTATATAGCTCTCAAAAAGCTTTTCTGGAATAATTGATTTAATAAATTCGCTTTTCTCTGCAAGATTTATTGCTGATTCGAGCGATGACGGCAAAGCAAGCTTGCTCATTCCGACAGAAGGGGCAGGAAGTTCCTCACGAGCCTCTACACCATCAAGACCTGCGTTAATTATCAACGCAAAGGCAAGATATGGGTTGCAGGCAGGGTCCGGCGAAATAATCTGTAGCTTGGCATTATCACGCTCAGAGGAAATAACTCTGATTATATCCATATTACTTCCGTAAGCCCAGCCAACACTGCCACCCTTGAGGTCGGTATTGAAACGCTTATATGAATTTTCGATAGGATTAAGGAAAGCAGTAATCTCAGAAATTCTTTTAAGCACACCTGCGATAAAGTAACCAGCTGTTGTATTAAGCTCGCCGTCCTTCTTTTTGAATATGTTATAGCCATATCTTTCAATCATAACATTGATGTGCATACTGTTTCCGTTCTTATCATCAAGCGGCTTTGGCATAAATGAAGCAAAAAGTCCGTTTGAATTTGCGATAGTTTTAACCATAGCCTTAAACATAGAGAAGTTATCGGCTGCGGTTAGTGGGTCAGAATACATAAAGTCGATTTCATTCTGTCCCGGACCTCTCTCATGATGAGATGAAAGCGGAGTCATCTCCATTTGCTCGAGTGTGAAGCAAATCTGACGGCGGACATTCTCGCCCTTATCAAGCGGTGCAATATCGAGATAGCCTGCGTTATCATACGGCAATTTTGTAGGGTTGCCGTCATCATCTGTCTTGAATAGATAAAATTCACATTCAAGGTCGATATTACAGGTCAGACCGACAGATGCGGCTCTTTTCATAGCCTTTTTAAGTACCATACGGACATCTGCATCAAAAGGCACACCGTTCTGATAAGTTATCGTGCAGAAAAGTCTTACAACTCTGCCGTGCTGTGGTCGCCACGGCAAGACAGCAAGTGTTGCAGGGTCCGGCACAAGCACAAGGTCTGCGTCAAAGCCCTCAAAGCCTCCAATAGCAGAAGCATTAAAGGTAACACCCTTTTTAAAAGCAGCAGGAAGCTCATCTGCCATTATCGAAATATTTTTAGTTGTACCAAAAATATCGAAAAACATAAGTCTTACAAACTTAACATCGTTTTCCTCGATAAATTGCAGAACTTCTTTTTCAGTATATCTCAAACAAGCCCCTCCTTTTCTCGGAAATTCTGCCATATCAGATAAAGCCATTATCTCAGCAGAAGCCCGAATAAAATCCATGTGTGCATATCCTATTTATTGTATACGCTATCGGTTTATTTGTCAAGATGCGTGTTGCTAACACTCTTATATATAATAAACTGCCAATGAACTACCGATTAGTTAGCAATCTTTCCCAATACACTCAAAGTTTAGGTCAAGCCTTTTTAAAGGCTTGCGGTTTCCAAAGGTAGTCACCTACGGCAGAGCCTTTGGTAACTCATTGGTAATTACTTTATTCGCAGCAATAAACTTCCCTTGCAGATGTCGAGTGAGGCTTACCGAACGATTATGCGTCTTGGGGGCAGCGGCTCGCCGCTTAAGGGCGAAGCCCTTAACATCTCTTTGTTCCTAAAGTGCGGACTTTGTCCGCCCTTGTTGACTAATGTTGCTACCAAAAGAAATTTAGGGGCAAGACAGGTTAAGGGCGTTGCCCTTAAAACCCATGAGGGACTCCGTCCCTCAACCCTGCGAGCCTTTAAAAAGGCTCGAGCGAAACTTTTAATTGTCTTGGAGAAGTTTATTAACCAAGCGGTATTTCATTGCTAATTTCTTCGACCGCGTCAACAAGTTTTCCTTACCAACAACCGAGCGAGACTTGTCGATCGATTCCGTGTATTGGGGGCGGCGGCTCGCCGCCTCGAGCGAAACTTTTAACTGTCTTGTGGAAGTCTTTAGATTAATTGCACTTACATTATAGCATATTTGAGCCTGAATGGCTATTATTTTATTTTCTAAAAACAAAAAAGCCGAACCATCTAAGGTTCAGCTTTGAATAAATTATTTTTCGTCACAGCCACCGACCTCGGCAAACTGCTCATAAATACGATATAACTTTTGAGTATTGTTTTCTAATATATAATAGTGACGAATATATGGAATCTCTAAGCACAAAAGCAATAAGGTCAGTGCAAGTGATTGAATAGTCGCATAGAAAAAGCTTACTATTATCATAGACATAAGCAAAAGCGAAAATAATATCGTTATAAGAAGATGTATAAGCCTTTCGTGTTGCCAGAAACCAATCTCTAACAAAATATCGTGCTTTAACTTTTCTATATCCTCTATCTTAGACCTATCCGCAAGAAGTGCTTCTAAATAAAGCACATAGTTTTTTAACTTCTTGCCCATATAATCACCTTATTTTTATTTTATTTTCTTTTCCATCTCAGCATATTCTGTCTGGAAACCGTTTCCGAGAGTCATAACTCCCTCTTTAAGCTTAACAAAGCCTAAGTGTTCATATGCTATACAAGCAGCCTCATTCTTAACAAGAATATCTACGATAATCTTATTCGCATTAACTGATTGACAAAGCTTTTCTATATGTGCAACAACATATCTTGCTATGCCCTTTTTTCTATATTCCTTACTAACATAGATTTTATCGAGAATAACTCGTCTGCCTTCATACATTATATCGAAATATCCGCAAAATTCCCCATCACAGAAGATTTCGTAATAATTATGCTTGCGAGTTCTGATTTGCTCTATAACAGAATTAGCTGTCTGATATTCTGCGAGCATATATTTGACATTTTCTTCGCCGATAAGACCTGCATAATAATCATAATAAATTTTCTCTGCAACCTTTGCAAGCTCTGACGCTTGTTTCTGTGTTACAATAGGTGTGAATTGAATCTCCATCTTAACTTTCCTCTCTTTATTTGAAGCATTAAATTAAGTGATAATTACATTTTTATAGCTACTAACAGAGAAAGCTTAAAATAATTATCCAAATGTACTATTTTAAATCATAATCATATCATAATACACTATACTTTCTTAATTATATTATAAATTGGGCAATTTGTCCATATACAAATTTAAAAATAAAACTAATTTCTCTCGAATTTATATATTTAAGCCTAAAAACAAAATATCTTCAATATAATTATTGATTTCACACTTTTAATATGATATAATATAAGAATTATACTATTAACAAGGTGCGAATGATTATGACGGATTTTTTGGTTCGGACTTTTATCAAAGACAGCGAAAACATAAATAATCGTATAGTTCGGCGTTCATATGGAGCTATGGCAGGAATTGTCGGAATAATATGCAATATAATTCTCTGCATTTCAAAGCTTATTACAGGTATTTTAACCGGCGCTATATCCATCACTGCCGACGCTATAAACAATCTCACAGACGCGGCCTCATCGGTTATAACCCTTGTCGGCTTTAAAATGGCCGGAAAATCCGCCGACCAAGAACATCCCTATGGTCACGGCAGAATCGAATATATCACAGGTCTGCTTATCTCGCTTGTGATTATGCTTGTCGGAGCTGAACTTTTCCGCTCATCTATCGACACCGCAATAAATCCATCAGAAACCGATTTTAGCATTATATCAATCATCGTCTTGATATTTTCTATTTTGGTCAAGCTATGGATGTCGCTATTCAACAGAAAGCTCAGTAAAAAACTCAATTCCTCTGCCCTACACGCAACTTCAATAGATTCCCTCAGCGACTGCATAGCAACCTCCGCTGTCATAATTGGAATTGTTATCGGTATGCTCACAGGAATAAACCTTGACGCATATATTGGTATGCTTGTTGCTTGCTTTGTCATTGTTGCCGGCTTTAAGAGTGCTGCAGAATCCCTCAATCCACTTATCGGAGAAGCTCCCGACAGCGAATTTGTCGCTGAAATTGAAAAGACCGTTCTGGAAGACGAAAGAGTTCTCGGCCTACACGATGTTCTCGTACATAGCTACGGTGCAACACACATAGTTGCCTCTCTGCACGCCGAACTCCCTGCAAATATAGACCTTATGACCGCACACAATATCGTTGATGAACTTGAGGACAAAATTCATACAAAATTCGGTTGTGAAATTACAATTCATGCAGACCCGATTGAGGTTGACCGAAAGATAACCACACCGATATATAAAGATGTACTAAAAGCTGTAAAATCCATAGACCAGCTGATTTCGGTAAAACATTTTCGCATAACAAAAGGGTATGCGAAAACTTATATCCTTTTCGACTTAAGCTTTCACAATGAAATAGACCCTATATCCCATACAAATGCAAAGGAAACCATTATTAAAGCCCTTACAGAAATGCACCCTGAAATAGAATTTATGATTGGCGAAAAAGCATAATTCAAAATATACAGCTTAAATTTATAAACTGTGTATCAAATGAATATTTAGGTCGTTCAGTAACTACTTCTTCATCATTAAAATTCAATAATTTCAAATAAAAACTGCACCAAATCAATAACATAGATACGATTTGGTGCAGTTTTTTAATAGACAATTTAGTTTATTTTCTTTTGTTGAATATTACTGCATATTTTTAGAAGCAGACAATCGGGAGCAAGTCTTGCCCCAAAACGAACCAGCTTCATTTTAAATGTAGGGATAGAAACACGCTTTCCGTTGAGTGCGTCTGTGATAGCCATTCTTGCGGCCGTTTTGCTTTCTATTGAGGCTGTTGCAAAGCTTACCCCCGCAACCTGATTAAATTCAGTATTAACAGGTCCCGGACAAAACGCTGTAACTGTAACTGCACTTCCCATTTCTTTAAGCTCATATGAAACAGCTCTTGAAAGGCTCGTAACATAATTTTTTGTTGCGTAATATGTTGCCATCATTGGACCAGGCATAAAACCTGCCATAGACGCAACATTTAATATTCTTCCGCTGTTTTTTGAAACAAAATCCTTTAGAAATAATTTTGTCAGTATATGAACGGCCCTTACATTTGTATCTATCATTGCGAGGTCATTTTCGAGAGTTGAAGAAACAAATTCTCCGCAGTAACCAAAGCCTGCGTTATTGATAACCATATCTATTTCCTTATCCTTGAGAACCTCATAAAGCTTTCTGCATTCTTCTTCCTTAGAAATGTCACAGCGAATACAAACCGTTTTGTCACCAAGCTCTTGTTTGATTTCGAGAAGTCTATCGGCTCTCCTTGCAACAAGGAAAAGCTCCCAGCCCATACACGACAAAACTCTTGCCATATCTCGCCCCATTCCTGAGCTTGCCCCGGTTATCAATGCTCTCATAATTTGTGTCCTCCTCGTCTTTTTAAAAGATGTTTATAATAAATTCAGCAATAAGTTACTAAGTTTATTTTATACAACAAAAACTGCTGCAAAAGTTTGCTGTTAATTTAGTATAGATTTTATGATAGATATTAGTTAATAATAGCTCAAAGAAAAGACCCGAGCGAATTTTTAATTTATTTCATACATTTTTCTCGCGTTTTCACAGGTGATTTTCAGAATTTCTTCTGTTGAAAGTTTTTTAATTTCTGCAATTTTTTGAGCTATATAAACTATCATTGAAGAATCGTTTCGCTTGCCTCTGAATGGTACAGGTGCAAGATAGGGTGCATCTGTTTCAAGGACTATTCTTTCAAGTGGTGTTTCCTCAATTACCTCTATTGCCTTTCGTGCGTTTTTGAAGGTAGCTACTCCGCCGACTCCTATATACATTCCGAGTTTCAAGATATCACGAGCCATTTCTTTACTTCCAGAAAAACAATGTACAACGCCCTTTGGCTTATATTTTTGCAGTAAAGAAAGCGTATCGCCGTGAGCCTCTCTGTCATGAATACATACAGGCATAGAAAGCTTATTTGCAAGGGCGAGCTGTTCCTCGAAAACTCTAAACTGAAAATCCTTTGGAATATCATAGTAGTAGTCAAGTCCTATTTCGCCGATTGCGACAACCTTTTTATGCTTTGTAAGCTCACGCAAAACGGAAATATAATTATCAGGCAAGCCATCGAGATTTTCTGGGTGAATTCCTACAGCCGCATAAATATAATCATATTTTTCCGCAAATCCGATAGAGATTTGAGCTGTTTTGAGGTCTGTTGCCTGATTCACAACATTACACACACCTTTTTGAGGAAGTGTTTCGAGCAAAGTAGTGCGGTCATCATCAAACTTGCTGTCATCATAATGTGCGTGAGTATCAAAAATATTTTGCATATAATTCTCCGTTAGAAATTTATAATAGGCTGATTATTTGTATATTAGCAACATTAGTCATTAAGGGTGGACAAAGTCCGCACTTAGAGTGTAAAGAATGTTAAGGGCTTTGCCCTTAAAACCCACGAGGGACTCTGTCCCTCGGCCCTGCGAGCCTTTACAAAGGCTCGAGCGAAACTTTTAAGTGTCTTAGAGAAGTGCATTAGCTAATCAACGGATTCGGCTACCTGCCGGGATTGAATCATCAAGGAACAATACCTTTACATCATCTTCTCCACAATCAGCGGCAAGAATCATACCATTGCTCTCAACTCCACAAAGCTTTGCAGGCTTGAGATTTGCAACAAGAACGATTGTCTTTCCGACTAATTCATCAGGCTTATAATATTGTGAAATTCCGCTTGCGACAGTTCTTTCGCCTTCACCATCATCAAGCGTTAGTTTCAAAAGCTTTTTGGACTTCTTGACAGGCTCACAAGCAAGAATCTTTGCAGCTCTGAGTTCTACCTTTGCGAAATCATCTATACCAATCTGAGCAAGACCTTCTATTTTGGGCTTTGCTGTTTCTTTAGGCTGATTTTTAGCAATAAGTGCGTTAAGTTCTTCAATTTCCTTATCAACATCAATTCTTGGGAAGAGAACTTCACCCTTCTTAACAGTAACATCTAAAGGAAGCACGCCGAATTTAGCTGCATTCTCATAGCTTACATCTTCCTTAGAAGCACCAATCTGTTCCCAGATACTTGGCATAGTTGTAGGCATAAATGCAGAAAGAAGTGTTGAGATAATACGAATTGTTTCAAGAAGATTGTAGAGTACAGTAGCAAGACGAATCTTGTTATTTTCGTCTTTTGCAAGAATCCAAGGTGTAGTTTCATCAATATACTTATTTGCACGAGAAACAACTTTGAATATTTCTGCAAGAGCATTATTAAGCTGTGTTTTTTCAACATAATCATCAACAGCAGGACGGAGAGCCTTTGCAGTTTCGATAAGACTTTCGTCAAATTCACCACTTTCACGCTCTGTCGGGAGAGTTCCACCAAAATATTTTTCTACCATTGCAACGGTTCTTGAAACAAGGTTGCCAAGACCGTTTGCAAGGTCGGAGTTAATGCGTTTAATCATAATTTCGTTAGAGAATGAGCTATCCGAACCGAGAGCCATTTCTCTGAGGATATGATAACGAATAGCGTCTGCACCATATCTTTCGCCAAGAACGAGAGGGTCAACAACATTTCCGAGTGATTTACTCATCTTTTCACCGTTGAAAGTAATCCAACCATGAACAGCAAGATGCTTAGGAAGTGGTTCTTCAAGAGCCATAAGCATTGCAGGCCAGATTATAGCGTGGAAACGCATAATATCCTTTGCAACCATATGAACATCAGCAGGCCAATATTTTTTGTAATCGTCATATTGGTCATTCTCATAGCCAAGAGCAGTTATATAGTTTGAAAGTGCGTCAATCCAAACATAGACAACATGGTTTGTATCGAAAGTTACAGGTATACCCCACTTAAAGCTTGTTCTTGATACGCACAAATCCTCAAGACCTGGCTTGATAAAGTTATTGACAAGCTCTACTGCACGAGTCTTTGGACGGAGATAGTCTGTTTCTGTGAGGAGCTTTTCAATTCTGTCAGCAAAAGGAGCCATCTTAAAGAAATATGCTTCTTCCTTAGCTTCTACAACATCACGGCCGCAATCCGGGCATTTGCCGTCTTTGAGCTGAGATTCAGTCCAGAAACTTTCGCAAGGAGTGCAGTATTTGCCCTTATATTCACCCTTATAGATATAACCCTTATCATAAAGCTTTTTGAAAATTTTCTGAACACTTTTTACATGATAATCGTCAGTTGTACGGATATATCTATCATAGCTTATGTTCATATATTTCCAAAGGTTTTTAAAAATAGCAACGATTTCATCAACATATTCCTTTGGAGTTACGCCCTTCTCAGCGGCTTTTTGCTCTATTTTAAGACCATGTTCATCTGTGCCTGTCAAGAACATTACATCGTAGCCCTGCATACGCTTATATCTTGCGATAGAATCGCAGGCAACCGTAGTATAACAATGTCCGATATGCGGATTGCCTGACGGATAATAAATCGGTGTTGTTATATAGAATGTTTTCTTATCCATAATATCCTCCTACTTCCTACATTAAGTTATATACATACATATATTATACCATTTTTCCGTATATTTCAAGCATTATAAAAGGGAACGAAAAAAATCGTTCCCAATAAATTATTTTGTGGTGCAATAGAAGTAAATTAAAGTTTAGAATAGTTATTATGGTTAGTCTTTATTTAGTGGAATAACAACGATGAAACAATAAGCAAAATTATCAAAAAGCCAAAGTTAAACGCTGAAAACATTCCTATGTAGGATTTAACCTTAGTCGGATTATGTTTAGTATACTCTCTGAATGTAATCAAACTTGCAAGAGAGGCTATTAGGGTTCCTGTGCCACCGATATTTACACCTACAAGCAATTCTCTGTAATTATCCGTAAACTGAGAAAGCAATATTGCAGACGGAACATTACTTATCACCTGACACGAAATCGCACTAAAGAGTAGAGTGTTTTGTTCAAGTAACCAAGAGAAAAGATTCCGAACGGCGTCTATTCTTGCCATATTTCCTGCAAAAATAAAAAATGCAGCAAAGGTCAGTAATAACGGGTAATCAACCATTTTAAGTGCTTTTCGGTCGGCAAAAAGCAAAACGATGGGTATCACTATTAGACCTACATAGTAGGGTATTCCTCGAAATACTATTGCTATTGCAAGTACAAAAAGAATAGCATATAGGATAGTGCGTTTTTTGTTAAAGCTTTCGGTTTTCTCGGAAATCTCAAGCGGTTCTTTCTTTACGAACAGACAACAAATAGTTATGAGAATTACCGAAACAGCAAACGGAACAAACATTATCCCGACAAATTCATAATCGTTTATATTATACTTTGTATATAGATATAGGTTTTGTGGATTTCCAAAGGGAGTAAGCATACCTCCGAGATTTGCGGCAATATTCTGCATAATAAATGTAAACGCCATATACTTTTGTTTTCCTGTGCTTTCAAGCACAAAATATCCAAGAGGCAAAAATGTAAGCAATGCCATATCATTAGCGATAAGCATTGAACCGATAAAAGTTATATAAACAAGAGTAAGAATTGACGCGCGAATATTCCGACAAGATTTGACTATTCTCTGTGCGAGGATATAAAAGAAATTTACATTCTTTAAGGCGCATACAACCGCAAGAACACAAAACAAACAACTCAATGTCTTGAAATCGAAGTATGAAATATATTGTCCGTCAGGAGGTATAATAAAAGATGTAATCACCGCTGCAAGAATTGCTACCATAAGAACAACATTTTTCTTAGCAAAACCCACTATTTTCGTAAATATCATCATTAAATTCCCCTTTATATTTATACCAAACACAAATATATCATATATGAAAATAAATGTCTATCAGCGTATATTAAAAATCTGTCGAAATATTGTGCGGATTTTTGCGTAATTTTCTACGGACTTTATATTCAAAATTGCTTGTGTTCCATTACTGTTCATTATATAATATAAGGTAGGGAATTATCAGAAATCGACAGTATTTTCTAAAATTATACTTTGGTTATATTCATATGGGATATGAAGGGAGAAAAAATGAGCAAAAATCATATTAATAGACGCAATAAAATTAAAAGAACTTCCTCATATCGCGGGTATAATCATTACAAAAGATATTCTGCTTCAACAGGTTCTCAGGGAACAGGCTTAGGCAAGGCTGTAGCTTTATCTTTTGCTGTTGTAGCTGCAACTTCGCTTGTTATATTCTGCTGCTCTGTATATATTCCGAAATTAGTCGATATTTCAAAGAAAAACTTTATAAGCACAGAGTCCTCAGCGGAATCTTCAACTATAAGCAAGGTCGAAAGCTCTAAACCAGAAAGTAAGGCAGAAAGTTCAAAGTCTGAAACATCAAAAAAAGAAAATTCCAAAGCTGAAAGTTCAAAGCCCGAAACAAGTCAAAAAGAGGACACAGGCTATCTTGACGGAAATGTATTTATATACAAAAATATAGGTTATTCAAGCTTTAAGGGTTCTGACGAAAGCGCTTTAAAATACGCAAATAGTCTGAATGCTATCGCCTCAACGCTCGATTCAAGCGTAAGTATTTATTCAATTATTGTTCCTACACATAGCACAGTTTCTCTTGATAAGCTTCAAAAAGAAAACAATGCCAATGAAAAAGCTAATCTTCAGATTATCAGCAATAATCTTTCTGAAAGAATTAGCTTTATAGATGTAGAAAATGCTCTCAAGAACAAGAAAAACGAATATATTTACTATAATACCGATGAAAACTGGACTTCTCTCGGAGCATATTACGCTTATAAAGAATTTTGTGAAAATGCAGGACTTACCGCAACTGATTTTTCAGGGGTAGAAAAAAAGCAGATAGAGGGATTTTTGGGCGGACTTATTTCTTCGACAAAAACTGACAAAAATAAAAAAGGCAATGCCGACCTCTTGAAAAATCCTGATACTGTCGCATATTATAACTTCGGAAACAATTATCAATGCGGTATCTGGAAAACTAAAAATAGCGGGGAAGAAACAGTTTCTTTCATCAATAACTCAGTTTCCGCAAAAAATGCACGAGATATATTTTGCTATGGAGATGTTTCCCTTTTTAAAATTAATACAGGTAAAAGCACCGGCAAACGCCTTTGTATTGTAAAGGATAGCTATGGTTCCGAGCTTGCCCCATACTTTATGGAAAATTATGACGAAGTTCATATAATTGACGCAAGGCTTTTTGAAGGTTCTTTGACAGGCTATTGCTATAACCATAGTATAACTGATGTCCTTTTCATAAATGGTATAAATACAGCTAACGAGAAAGAGCAAATTAGCGCCCTTTCTGATATGACATAAAACCAGAAATTTAAAGCCGAAAGGAGATGTGCATATTGTTAGGAAGAAAACTTGATATAGAAATATTCGGCACAATATCCGAAGGCTCGATTTATTTCGGTTATTATCGCGAAAAGGGTATGAATTATAAGGTTTACATACTTACAAACCACAAGCTAAAAACAAGCGAGCAGTGCGTTATCATTGCAGAGGAATTTATTGAAAATTCCTCTACAAAAAAGCTTGTTGCCGCACCTCTTGGAGAAATATTTTATGAACCTGAAATCCGTAAGCGTGTTGCTATGGCTCATACTGAAATTTCACATATGATTTGCTTATATGAAAAATCTTGCGGCGCAGTAGTTTTTTATCGTTCGAAAGACGCTATAAAATATCTTCTTGTCAAAAACCGCAATGGTCGCTGTTGGAGTTTTCCTAAAGGACATATAGAAAATGGAGAAAGCGAAAAGCAGACCGCCGCACGAGAAATTAAAGAAGAAACAGGACTTGATGTACATTTCAAGTCAGATTTCAGAGAAACGGGAATATATCACCCATTCGGCAGGACAAGCAAAAAGGTTGTATTCTTTCTTGCCGAAACAAATAGTGACAAAGTAAGTATTCAACGGCGGGAGATTGATTATTACCGCTGGGTAACTATGGACCAGGCTCAAAAACTTTGTAAGCACGAAAATGATATTCGTGTTTTGGAAAAGGTAAGTAACCTGCTTGAAACAGCAAATTGATACGAAGGCTCTATAGCTAAAATTATCACTATTTGTGATGTAAAAGTTTAATGTATGACATTCTGACCTTTCTCCTTGTAATTTATTTTGTGATAATTACATTTTATTAATTAGGGTTAGGGTTTTGTCACCTCTATTGCTCGATAATTTAATTTGAGCCTGATAGAAATTTAAAAATCACGCTCAAGTTTTTTCAAAGGCTTGCAGGGTAGAGAAACAGTGTCCCTCGCAGGCTTTAAGGTCAGCGTCCTCAGCATAGAAAGGTTTATATAATGGCTTCTGAACAAAAGAAAAGATTGCTTTATCTCAGAGAATATTTACTTAAATATACAGATGAAGAACACGCTCTTTCTCGAATAGAGATAGAACAGATTTTAGCTGAAAAAGGCTTTGAATTTGGCAGAAAGACTTTTTACGACGATATTAACGCTCTTAAAGAGAGCGGAATGGATATTCTGAGCACAAAGTCTGACACGGTTAAATATTATGTCGGTAATAGAGAGTTTCAGCTTTCGGAGCTTAAATTATTGATAGACGCTGTTGGCTGTTCGAGATTTTTTACACTCAAAAAAACAGAGGAGCTCATATCTAAGCTTGAATGTCTGACAAGCATTTATCAGGCGGAATTGCTTAAAAGGCAGGTTTTTGTGAAAAACCGTGTTAAAAGTATGAATGAAACCATCTACTATGCGATAGATACAATTCATAATGCGATAAATCTTGATAGAGCGGTAAAATTCAAATATTTCAAGTGGATAATTGACGAAAATAATAAACCGGCAATGGCTTTTAAACATCAAGGAAGCTTCTATGAAGTTTCTCCTTGGGGAGTAAGCTGGAGCGACGGAAATTATTATCTTATAGGCTTTGACCATAAGGACCAGATTATTAAACATTTCAGAGTTGACAGAATGAGAAACACTACTGTTTCAGACAATGCTCGGATTAAGAACAATGATTTCAGGGAGTTTGATATAGAAAGTTATTCCTCAAAAATCTTTGGAATGTTTGGTGGCGAGGAATGTTATGTTAAGATGAAAATTCCGAGCAGATTGGTTGATGTTTTTGTTGACCAATTCGGAAGCAGTCTTGATATATGCGGAAATTATGATGATTACTATGTTGTCGGTGCAAAGGTCGCTGTCAGCAGACAATTCTTTGCATGGCTTTTGGGACTTTCAGAACCTGTTGCAATAGTTTATCCTCCGGAAGTAAATGAAGCAATGAAAAGCTTTATTGAGGATATTAAGTGTTAATAAATTGTAATGTTACAATTATGTTTATTGACATGAATGAGATGTGGAAGTATAATAAATTTGCGTAATAATGTGCTGTTTTACTGACAGATGTTGATAGTTGGGAAAATGGGAGGAAATTATAAATGAAGAGAATTTTAGCAGTATTGCTTTCAGCTATGGTTTTGTCATCTGTTGCGATGCTTTCTGGTTGTAAGGATAATGGAAATGGTTCTGCTACAGAATCAGTTACAGAATCAAAATCTACAAATAATGCAGTAGCAAGTAAGGAAAAATTTGCTACACTTTCTGCTGAACTTGAGGCATATAAATCACAGCCAAAATTTAATGCCACAAAATCTATTGACGCAAAGAAAATCTCTAAAAATAAAAAAATAGCGGTTATTTCAGATTCAAACAATAATACCTATTCATCTTATATCTCACAGGAATTAAAGTCTGTTGCAAAAGAAGTGGGCTTTAAGGATGTACTTATTTACGATACTGACGGAACATCAAATTCTCATATTTCTGCACTTGAAAATGCCGTTTCTGACCAGTGCTCAGCTGTAATACTTATCGGAAATATCAATAAAGACAAAATTTCTCTTTCTATTGAAACAGCTCAGGCAAATGGTTTAAAAATTATAAGCCTTGATAATACACAAGTCGGCACAAAAGACCACTTTGTAGATTCAAGCATAACAACCGACTATGCAGCAGAAGCTAAAGCATTGGCGGACTATGCTATTGTTGAAAAAGAAGGTAAGGTTAATGCACTTCTTGTAACACCATCAGATGTAAGTTATGCTGATGAGATAAAAAAGGCTGTCACAGACGAGCTTTCAAAATATTCAGATGGCTACTGCACAGAACTTTCAATAGAAAGCTCAAATACAGCAGTAAATATTTCTGATGCAGTAAAGAAAGCTTTAGAGAGAGATACAAATATTAATTGCGTTATTGTTCTTCACGACAATATGCTTAAGGATAGCGTTGACGCCCTTGAAATGACGCAGGCTATATCAAGAGTAACACTTCTTGCAAGGGGCGGAAGCACAGAACTTTTCACACAGGTTCAGAATGGTAATGTTGCAACAGCTATCAGCGAAAGCTATGAGTGGACTGCTTATAATGCTGTTGATTATGTTCTTAGAGTACTTAATGGCGAAGATAACCCCGAAACTCCAAATATCCCATTTATGATGATTTCATATGATAATGTCAAAAAGCTTGAGAATAGCGAAAATTCTACAGAGTCTTCAAGTGATGAAGAAAGTTCTAATGAAGAAACAAACGACGATACTCCACTTATAGAAAAGATGTTCACAAAGACCTTCAAAAAGCAGTATCTTAACCTTTGGGGCTTAGGAGAAAATTCTGAGGATTCACAAACAGAATAATAAATAATATATTTAAGGGGAAAACCTCTTTTGTAGGTTTTCCCTTTATTTTAAGGTTAGAAAGGAAGTAGATTATGGATTGGACAGAAATTATAGCCGAGGTTGCCGCTAAAGATGTTGAGCGTGCAGAGAATATCGCAGTTATGACTGTTCCCTATGGAATATATATTGAAGATTATAGCTCGCTTGAAGAGGAAGTTCTTGAAATAGCAAAGATAGACCTTATTGATGAAGAACTTCTTGCGAAAAATCGTGAAACTGCAAGAATACACATATATATAAGCCCTGAGGATAATCCTGCTGAGGCAACAGCTTTTCTTGAGGAACGTTTTCGTGCAGAAAATATCAACTTTAAGATTCTTACGGATAAGTGCGATGTTGAGGCTTGTCTTGATAATTGGAAGAAGTATTTCTATCCGATAGAAATTGGTGAAAAATTGCTTATTCGTCCTGTATGGCGTGACGACTACGACCCTAAGGGCAGAACTGTCCTTCATCTTGAACCCGGCATTGCTTTTGGAACAGGTACTCACGAAACAACTCGCCTTTGTCTTGAGGCTCTCGAAAAATATGTTAATGATGGAGCAACCGTTCTTGATGTTGGTTGCGGTAGTGGAATTTTGGCGGTTGCATCACTTTTACTTGGTGCAAAAAATGCAATCGGCATAGATATCGATGAGCTTGCGGTTAAAGCTTCAGTAGAAAATGCTGAAAGAAATGGTGTTTCTGAGAGATATACAGCTATTCACGGCAATCTGGCTGATGAAGTAACCGGAACATATGATATAATTACAGCAAATATAGTAGCTGATGCAATTATTATGCTTTCGGGCGATATAGAAAAGCATATGCACAAGGACACCGTTTATATTATGAGTGGAATAATAGATTCTCGCCTTGAAGATGTTCTTTCTGCCTTACCAAAAACACTTAAAATCATTGAAACCCGCACAGACAAGGGTTGGTATTGCTTGGTTGCTAAATTGATTAGCAACGCTGAATAATTATTTTTAGTTTTGCTGTTAATTTGGCAAACATAGTCTACTATTACATTTCTTGTATTTTTAATTCTATTTTGACATTATATTATAATTAACTGTGATAAAATGTATATTATATTAATTTGGAGGAATGATTGCTTTGAAAAATAACAAAAATAAATCTACCCGTAAGAAAAATACAGGAGGATTAATCTTCTCCGCTATACTTGTAACTGCATTTTTAATTTGCTCATACTTTTTCATGAATATGATTGACAAGGTAGGTCAGGTTTGGCTTCGTGCATTGCTTTGCATAATTGTTTTCGTTTTGTTTGGACTTTTTCTTTTCTATGCAACCCGTGTTGGTGATGGCAAACAGGTTATAAGATTTTCTCCTGCCACTCTCATAATTATGGATTTGCCTGCACTCTATATAATTCTCGCGGCTTTGATAAGCCAGCTTCCTCTATCAGCAGAAATTGTTTCATGTTCGCCTATCATATATCTTGCGTCTATCGTTCTTGGATATGGCATTCCATATACTTTCCTTAGCGGATATGAGATAGATAATTCTGATTCTGTTCAGCAAGATACAAACACAATAGACGATGAAATTAACGATGATGAATTTACTGTTGAATCTGATGGCAGCAGCGAAATTGTTATTCATGACGATGATGATGACGATATAAACACTGATTCTGAAAATGATAACAGTGAAGATAAGGAATAATTTATTCCCTTTGTTAAGAATAATAATATTTACCTTAGGGGGTAAAGTAGATGTCTGAAGAATGTACACACGATTGCAGCTCGTGTTCTGCAAATTGCGAATCTCGTGAGAAAGAAAGCTTTCTCGAAAAACTCAATGAATATAGTAGTGTTAAGCATGTCATAGGAATAGTAAGCGGTAAGGGTGGAGTTGGAAAATCACTCGTAACCTCTACACTTGCCGTTATGTTCAATAGAAAAGGCTATAAAACCGCTATACTCGATGCTGATATTACAGGTCCGTCAATTCCAAAGGCTTTTGGTATTAAAGGAAGGCTTATCGGTGGTGATAAAGGACTCGAACCAGCAACAAGCGAAACAGGAATAGAAATTATCTCTGCTAATCTCATACTTGATAATGAGAGTGACCCGATTGTTTGGCGTGGACCTATGATAGCAGGTGCAGTTAAGCAATTTTGGGGTGAAGCACATTGGGATAATATCGACTATATGTTTGTGGATATGCCGCCAGGGACAGGCGATGTTCCGCTGACAGTTTTCCAGTCTATTCCGCTTGACGGAATCATTATAGTAACTTCTCCACAAGAGCTTGTCTCTATGATTGTAGAAAAAGCTGTTAAAATGGCTAAGATGATGAATATTCCGATTTTGGGCGTTATTGAGAATATGAGCTATCTTGAATGTCCCGATTGCGGAAAGCGACTCTATCCTTTTGGTGAAAGCAAGCTCGATGAAGTAGCCAAAACTTATGATATTGATATTCTTGCAAGATTCCCAATAGATTCGGAGTTTGCAAAAATTTCTGATAACGGCAGAATAGAGACTGTTATAAATGAGCCGGCCGATGAAGCGGCGAATATTATAGAAAAGAAAATTTCTAAATAAGTAAACTAATAAACTACAATAGTAGCATAATCTTACTTAGGGTGATTGAAATGGTCTGCACAAAATGCGGAAAATCCATAGAAAAAGGGCGTAAATACTGTGGCTTCTGCGGTGCGGAGGTCAGCGAAGCTGAAACCAAACCAAGTAAAAGGCACACAGTAATTCTCGCCATAATAAGTGTGCTTGCCGTTTTATTTATAACGACAATGGTAATTATTATGTGCATGGACTTTTTTCCTAATCAGAATAGCTATACAATGGTTATAGAGAAAGAGCTTAATGCTATTCAGGAAATAGACGTCAATGAATATATGGAAATTTTGCCAAAAGATTATATAAATTACACTTTAAGTACAAATAAAAATTATAAAAAATACGATGATATGGTTCTTGATTGTGAAGATAAGCTGTGGCAAGAAAATCGCAGCAATAAAAAGAAATATGGAACGGATTTTAAAATTGTTTATGAGGTACAAAGCGAGGTACTTTATAAAGACGAAAAAAGTCTCACAAAACTTACTAATGAATATAATAATAAATATGGTTCTACAGCAACAATAGAAGAAGCTGCTAAAGCAACTGTTATAACAGAAGTTAAAGCTGCTAATGCAGAAAAAAATTCAACAAGCTCAGAAATGTGCTTTATAAAAATAGACGGTACTTGGTATCTTGATATAGATAATATTACCGATTTATTATCGCTATAAAATTCATAAATTGCTCCGTTTTTATGTAAACGGAGTTTTATTTTTACATAAAAACGGCTTAAAATCTGTGATTCCAGATTTCAAGCCGTTTTGTATTGATATAGTATTACATCAAAAGTTGTTAATCGTTATTATCTTTTTCTATCTTGCGTTTTTCAATGTGTGTATTAACAAGCACATCAGATGAATCTATAAGTGTGAGCTTTGCGTTTTCATCATACTTATACGGCTCTGTTGCACCATGCTTTTTATATGAAAAATAAATGCAGATACACACAATCAAGGCAATTACAAAGCCAGAACCAATCCCCATTGCAAGATTCTTTCCGAGAGATTTATCTTCTGAACTTTTGGATTCATAAATTTGAATCTCTTGAGTTTCTACTGCTTCGTTATCTGTAATTTCGCTAACAGAAGCTTCTGCTTCAGTCGGAATAGCTTCCTGCTCATATGCAAAACAGCTTATTCCCGCAAAAAGCATTGCAACCATAAGTACCGCTATAAGTACGGAGGATTTTTTTAATATATTTCTCATAGACAATACCCCAATCCGAAAATTATCGCACTAAGCACTACGAATAATCCTGCTCCGAAAAGTGCAAGCTTTCCGAGTGAGCATGGCAATTCACCATAGGTCTTACCTGTTTGACCATTTATAGCAAAAATCTTTTGCTTATCCTTATATGTATAGGTCATAAGCCAAACCGGGAAAAGTGCATATTTCCAATCTTCCTGAACTGTATTCATATGAATATTGTCGAGGGTTACGCTGTCATACTGTGACATTGTGTCCTTAAATATTTTCTTTGAGTATTCGAGAAGTTCCTTATCAACCTGCTCCTGAACATCTGCCCTCTCTGTATCACGCTTTTCAGCTTGGAAACCTGAAAGATAAGACATAGAGAAATCGGTTAAGGCCTCATTATCGTAAGGATTGACGAATTTCATCATTTGGTGGTCTTCCTTACTGAGAGCTGACTGTGGGAACTTATGGAAAGCTATATTACCCATTCTTGAAATAGAATAAGTTTTTGTCTCTTTATACTCATAATCGCCTGAACGCCATGTTCTGTATTTTTTACCGGTAGCGTTGCAAGAACCTGCTTTATCTGAATCTACAAGCCAATATGGATAGTAGACGCCTTTCATCTTGTCTATGTGTGCGTCCGAAACAAAATCCCTTGGCAAGAACCACTTTTTCTTGCACATAGCATAGAATTTTTCTTTTGCATCTTTTTCTGTAAAACCAAACGGAATAACAAGATTGGGTTTCATATTGCCTGCAAGTCTGCCCGAAAGAACGACCGGACTATGACAATATACGCACTCGGTAGCCGCTGTTGTTTCGTCTGTGACAATCTCCGCACCGCAGTTCGGGCAAGAGAAAAGCACACCGCCAAAACCAAATTCATTGTCTTCGGCTTGAGTTTCATCAACCTTGTTAGCTTCGTCGTTAAGCTCCTCATCAAGCTCGCCGAAATGGTCTTTAAGTTCCTTTTCAGTAAAGTCACTTCTACAGTATTCGCAAGAGAACATCTGCTTTGCAGGATTAAATTCAAGTGGACCGCCGCAGTTTATACACTTATATGCAACTGTACTCATAAGCTTTACACCCCGCCGATTAAGGCAGGGCTACCTACCTTCCATTAAATTTTAGCAAAGCATTAAATCATATCGCTTTCATTGATTGGGTCGCCGCAGTTCGGGCAGAACTTTGGAATAGGACCGCTCATATCAGGCTCGTATCCGCACTTGTCGCACTTGATCTTCTTTGGCTTTTCTGGTTTTTTTGTTCCGCAGTTAGCACAGAATTTTCCAGTATTCTGGCCTCCGCATTCAGGACAAGTCCATGGACCATTATCAACAGGAGCTGGCTTTGGCGAGCCACATTCTGCACAGAATTTGCCTGTGTTGCCGGTCTTACCGCAAGAACAAGTCCAACCTTCTGCTGCTGGTGCAGGAGTTGGTTCTGGAGCAGATTGTTGCTGCTGTGGCTGTTGAGGTTGTGCCTGCTGCTGTTGTTGCTGATAAGCAGCCTGCTGTTGAGCTTGTTGCTGTGCCTGCTGTTGCATCTGCATCTGCTGCATATTGTTGTTAGAAGCAGCACCCATAAAGTTACCGCCTGCATTCATACCAATGCCCATACCCATAAAGCCAGCCATAGAACCATTTGCGTTGCTACCGGCTGCCTCAAGACCTCTTGCGACAGAACCCTGTACATAACCTTCTCTGATGGTTGCGTCCTTGAGCATAGCACCCTTGTTGCGTTCTGTAAGAATCTTCTTTGTTTCGTCGTCGTAGGAAACTGTAACACCTACATCGCCGATAACGATACCACGGTCTCTTCTCCAGGATTCATAGAGGAGGTCGGAAATTGTACTCTTGAGGAGGTCTCTGTTAGCTCTTGTGCTTATCTGAGAAATTCTTACATTATTAGCAGAAATTTCTGTGAGAGCCTGCTGGAGAGCATCAAGGAACTCCATAATGTAGTTTTCGTTGATAAGGTCACCAATATCGACAGCCTCATTGTTTGTAACAGCAGATGTCGGAATAACCTTTTTATAGAATTCGAGTGGGTTTTCTGTAAGTGCGATTGAGAATTTACCAAAAGCACGAACATTCAAATCCATGTCGTAAACACCATCATAATAGTTGATAGGTGTCTTTGTACCGAAGTTAATACCAGCCATTTCAGCAGTATTTATGTAGAATACCTTCTGAACACCAGGAGTTGTACCGCCAAATTTGATACGGTTAAATGTTTCTTTAACGCTTGCACCAAACTGACCATTAAAAAGTGATGGCAAGGAGGAGTTATCAACCTTGAAGTAACCAGGTTCAGCTGTGTAGTCAACAATAGCGCCGCCGTCTACGAGAATCATCATCTGATGCTCATAAACATGAATGATAGAACCGTTGGAAACTGTGTTTGAAGTACCCTTTGTATTGCTGTTACGCTTATCATTTCTGCCCTGTGGAACTGATACACCAGGTGCAAAGACAGTTCTCATATCCATTTCTGACGG
Organism: Pseudoruminococcus sp.; assembly: GCF_047012705.1. Classification (NCBI taxonomy): domain Bacteria; kingdom Bacillati; phylum Bacillota; class Clostridia; order Eubacteriales; family Acutalibacteraceae; genus Pseudoruminococcus; species Pseudoruminococcus sp. The sequence goes on from NZ_JBKXNW010000010.1 coordinate 64,564, forward strand.
TTCGATAACCTCCAACCACGAATCAGCAAGACCGCCGCCGATTGCATCAATAGTTGCTCTGATAATACCCATAATAAAACATCTCCCATTTAATAATATTTTTTAGTTTGCGTATTTAGTTCTTTTATATCGTTGAAGCTCCAGCTTCTGATATTTATTTCTTTAACGCCAGAACCGCAGTATTCACAGAATTTCGTTCCGAGTTTTTTAATCGGAGCACCACAGTTAGGGCAAGAAAGACTGATTGAAAAGTAGAAACCTGCCTGTTGCATCTTATCAGGGTCCTGAATATAGACAAGCTCCTGAGAATAGACCGTCTGTCGTTTCAGAGATTTATCTCCGCCTACAACCTTACCGGTTTCATCTGTGATAAAATTATAAAGTCCGACAGCCGATTCAAGTGTGATTACACAATAGCCCCTTTTGGTTTCATAATTGGCTATTTCGGTTTTATGTATAGTGACCTCGTCAAAGTGTTGAGTTCTATTCATAGATTCGAGGTCTGAAATAATTCCCTGAACCTTATCCTTAATGCTGTCCGTCGCAGAAACAGCTTCAAGCTCTTTGAGATCTTTAGCTTCTATTGAATTAAAATATGCACGAAGCATATTTTCAGCCTTTTGGCGAAATTGTGCATAATCAAACTCCGGAAAATCTCGGCTTATTGCAGGCAAAAGTGCATTTGTCATAGCATGAAGAGAGCGAGGAGTTTCTGCAAGACTTTCTTTTGTTTGTTTATATCCCTCAAGCAAGCTGTCTGTTCCGAAAGCCTGTCGAGAAAAATCTTTTATTTTTCTCTTTACTTTATATGTAATAACTACTCCAATTATCAATAAGGCACATACTATGCCAAGAAATATCCATGCACCGGTACTGATATATATCACCTTCATAAATTCATTATAGCAGTCTATTAAACTAATTTTTGAAAGATTAATTTAGAAAATAGTCAGCCGCAACACTTTGCTAATATATTATACCGTAAAATTTGTATAATTTCAACTGTTTAACAAAATTATAATAATATTTACAAATAATGAAATAAATAAAATGTAAGATTTTGTCCCATATGAAACCAATTAATTGCTAATCGCTATTTTGAATAAGCTTAAATCTAAAAATTTTAATAAATACATTAAAAATAGAGCATATATTTGGCTATCATTAAAAATGATTTTTGCCATTTATATGCTCTATTATTTAATTTTCCGTAATCTTGTTAAAAAATAGCTGCCAAATAATGATATGTACCCTCTTTGCTGGACAAAACCAGTAAGGAGGGTTATTTTTATGCGTTATAGTTATGAGTACAAAAGAAATGCCGTAGAATTATATCGACAGGGTCAATGGCCTGATACACCAGATGGTCTAAGCACTAAGGCGTTTCATATAACAGTTCGTAAATGGGTTAGAATTGAGGATGCATGTGGTCCTGATGCATTAAGACACAAAGGGAATAACAAAGAATGGACTCCAGAGGAACGTTATGCCTTAGTTGCACGTGTTTTGGCTGGTGAATCTAACAAATCTGTTGCATTTTCTGCAGGAATAGGTGATGGTCTATTATATCAATGGGTTCACAAATATATGATTTTGGGATATAATGGTCTTGTAAATTGTAAGAAAGGTCGTCCCAAAAAGAATCTAGATATGAAGAAGATTAATTACAATAAGCCAAGGAAGTTAGAAGAATCAGAATATGAAGAATTAGTTAGACTTCGTGCCGAAAATGAATATATCAAGACAGAGATTGAAGTAATAAAAAAAGAGATCGCCTTGAGAGAAAAAAAGGAAGCTGCGCATCTCAAGGCGAAAAAGCGGCAATAATCAAAGAACTCAGAGAAAAAGGATATCAATTAAAGTATCTTCTTAAAGCTATGCAAATGGCTAAATCCACTTACTACTTTGAGCTTAGCAAAGAAGATGTTATTGCTGTAAAAAATGCGGATTTGGTTAAAGAAATCGAAATTATCTTTGAACAAAACAAATGCAGATATGGCGTTAGACGTGTCTACAGAGAACTACGTAATAGAGGCTATGAGGTGAATCACAAACGAGTACAGCGCATTATGCACGAAACTAGAATGATAGGCAAGCGTCCAAAGGAGAAATATCATTCTTACAAAGGTGAAATTGGAAGAATTGCTAGCAACATAATAGATAGAAATTTTACTGCCGATAAACCACTTCAAAAGTGGACAACCGATATATCTCAGTTCAATTTTTCTTGGGGTAAATGTTATTTGTCTCCAATACTTGATATGGCAACAAATGAAATAATATCTTATGACATCTCATTAAGCCCCAATATGGAACAAATAAAAAGAATGCTTGATCAAGCATTTAGAAGTTTCCCAAATGTAACTGGATTGATTTTTCATTCAGATCAAGGATGGCAATACCAGCACACTTACTATCAGAATTGTTTAAAAGAACATGGCATTATCCAGAGTATGTCACGAAAGGGCAATTGCTACGATAACTGTATTATGGAAACATTCTTTGGTAGGATGAAGAATGAAATGTATTATGGGTACGAAAATGCTTATAAAACATTTGATGAGTTTGCAAAAGCTGTCAAAGAATATATAGATTATTACAACAATAAAAGAATTCAGGCAAAAACAAAATGGATGCCTCCTGTACAATACAGGAAGACATCCATGTGTTCAGCTTAATTTATAAATATGTGTCCAGAATTCTGGGTACATATCATAATTGGAGGCTATTTTTCAGAGTAAATATACACCGGTTTATAATACAAAATAATTATACCACTTAACTGCGGAAATAATCTCCCGAAATTAATCATCAAAAAGTTCTTTTAGCTTTTCAAAAAAGCCCTTGCGTTTCTGATAATTTTTATCACTTGCAGCAGCTTCAAACTCCTTGATAAGCTCTTTCTGTTTAGCATTTAAATTCTTAGGAACTTCAACAGTAACACTTACATACTGGTCGCCTCTGCCCCTTGTATTAAGATGTGGTATACCCTTGCCCTTAAGCTTGAAAATATCACCGGGCTGTGTTCCTTCGTGAACCGAATAAGTAACCTTACCGTCAAGAGTAGGAACTGTAACCTCGTGTCCGAGAGCAGCCTGTGCAAATGTAAGCGGAATCTCGCACCAGACATCGTCACCCTTGCGCTCGTAAATTGGGTGTGGACGAACATTGATATAAACATGAAGGTCGCCTGATGGACCGCCATTTATACCGCTATTGCCATGACCACCAACATTAAGAACTTGGTCGTTATTGATACCCGCCGGAATATTAACCGAAACTGTACGCTTTGTACGAACTCTACCTGTACCTGAACAGGTTTTGCAAGGAGTTTCTATAATCTTTCCTCGGCCCTTACATCTATCGCAGCTTCTTGAAGTCTGAATTACGCCGAACGGAGTACGCTGACTAATCTTAACCTGACCAGAACCACCACAAGCCGGACAAGACTTAGGAGAAGTACCCTTTTGAGCACCTGTACCGGAACAATCCTTACAAACTTCGATATTCTGATAAGAAACCTCTTTCTTACAGCCCTTAGCTGCCTCCTCAAACGAGATAGTAACAGAAACTTCCGTATCTGCTCCTCGTCTTGGAGCATTTGCGGAGTTTTGCGACCTTCCTCCGCCAAAACCACCAAAGAAGCTATTGAATATATCGCCGAGGTCTATATCCTGACCAAACGGACTTCCGCCGCCTGATGCTGCGCCCGCTCCATAGCTTGGGTCTACGCCTGCAAAGCCAAATCGGTCATAGCGAGCACGCTTTTCCTTATCAGAAAGAACCTCATAGGCTTCGTTTACCTCTTTAAACTTCATCTCGGCTTCCTTATTATCAGGATTAAGGTCGGGATGATATTTTTTTGCAAGCTTTCTATAAGCTTTTTTTATTTCATCATCAGAAGCACCCTTTTGAATTTCGAGAACTTCGTAATAATCTCTTTTATCTGCCAACGATTATCACCTCAGTAAAAATTAAAGCACAAAACACTGCGTATCATTATATAATAATTAAAACTATTTTTCAATTAGTTTTAGGGAATATAGTGAACTTTTTTTTGCAGTAAGCGGAGTGCTTCCGCCTTAGGATTTATCCGCAGTAAAGACATTTTAATCGGAATATATAAATCAAATAATCCAATTCAGATATAATTCTTTTATTGCAAATACAAATAAGTATTCCTCTCATTCAGCACAATGCGAGCAGAGCATAAAACCGCCCTGCCCGCTCTGCACTAAAATATATTTAAGAGAGGATTTCGTATAATTAAATTACTTGTTGTTATTGTCGTCAACATCTTGGTAATCAGCATTGTAAACATTGCCATTACCGTTGTTGCCAGCAGCGTTGTTGTCGCCTTGTGGAGGAACAGCACCGCTTGCCTCGGCAGCCTTATAAATTTTCTCAGAAACAGAATACATAACTGTCTTGAGTTCTTCTGATGTAGACTTAATCATATCGCCGTTATTTTGTGAGAGAGCTTCCTTAGCTGCAGCAAGCTTCTGATTAAGAGCATCCTTATCAGCAGGGTCAATCTTATCGCCATTCTCGTTGAGGAGTTTTTCTACTGAATATACAAGGTTTTCTGCGTCATTCTTAACATCAATTTCTTCACGACGCTTCTTATCCTCAGCAGCATACTTCTCAGCGTCCTTAACAGCTCTGTCGATATCTTCCTTGCTCATATTTGTGTTAGATGTGATAGTGATATGCTGTTCTCTGCCTGTACCGAGATCCTTAGCAGAAACATTAACGATACCGTTAGCATCAATATCAAAGCTAACCTCGATTTGTGGAACACCTCTCATAGCAGGTGCGATACCATCAAGTTTGAAAAGACCGAGCTGCTTGTTATCTCTTGCGAACTCACGCTCGCCTTGGAGAACATTAACCTCAACCTGTGTCTGATTATCAGCAGCAGTAGAGAAAATTTGGCTCTTCTTTATTGGAATAGTTGTGTTTCTCTCAATAATCTTTGTCATAATTCCGCCCTGTGTTTCAACACCAAGTGAAAGAGGTGTAACATCGAGGAGGAGAAGACCTTCAACATCACCGCCGAGAACACCAGCCTGAAGTGCAGCACCGATAGCAACGCACTCATCAGGGTTAATACCCTTGAATGGCTCTTTGCCGATAAGTCCCTTAACAGCGTCTTGAACAGCAGGGATTCTTGAAGAACCGCCAACCATAAGAACCTTGTCTATTTCGCCAATAGAAAGACCTGAATCGGAGAGAGCCTGACGAACAGGACCCATTGTGCTTTCTACGAGGTCAGCAGTAAGTTCGTTGAACTTTGCTCTTGTAAGAGTAAGGTCAAGGTGCTTAGGACCTGTTGCATCAGCTGTAATATATGGGAGGTTGATAGCTGTTGAGGTAACGCCTGAAAGCTCAATCTTAGCCTTTTCAGCTGCTTCCTTCAATCTCTGCATAGCCATTTTATCGCTTGAAAGGTCAACGCCTGATTCACTCTTAAAGCTTGAAATAAGCCAATCCATAACTCTCTTATCGAAGTCATCACCGCCAAGACGGTTGTTACCAGCCGTTGCGAGAACTTCCTGAACGCCGTCACCCATCTCAATGATAGATACATCGAATGTACCACCACCGAGGTCATAAACCATAACCTTTTGGTCTGTTTCCTTATCAATACCATATGAAAGAGCAGCAGCAGTAGGCTCATTGATGATACGCTTAACTTCAAGACCGGCAATCTTACCTGCGTCCTTAGTTGCCTGACGCTGTGCGTCTGTGAAGTAAGCAGGAACTGTGATAACAGCCTGTGTTACTGTATCTCCGAGATATGCTTCTGCATCAGCCTTAAGCTTTTGAAGAATCATAGCAGAAATCTCTTGTGGAGTAAAGCTCTTGCCGTCAATGTTTACTTTATAAGCAGTACCCATTTCTCTCTTGATAGAGGAGATTGTTCTATCTGGATTTGTAATAGCCTGACGCTTAGCAACCTGACCTACCATTCTTTCACCATTCTTAGCGAAAGCTACGACAGATGGAGTTGTTCTTGCACCTTCAGCGTTAGGGATAACGACCGGTTCGCCGCCCTCGATAACAGCTACGCAAGAGTTTGTAGTACCTAAGTCTATACCGATTGTCTTTGCCATAATAAAAAACCCCTTTATGATTTATTTTTTTAATTTAAAATATTGTTAAGGGCTTTGCCCTTAACACTCACCAAAGGCTCTGCCGTAGGTGACTGCCTTTGGAAACTGCGAGCCTTTAAAAAGGCTCGAACGAAACTTTTAATTATCGTAAGGGCAAACTGTGTTCGCCCACTCGGTAGTTTCCCCGACCGCGTCAATTATCTTCCTACGCTCACTACGAGCGATTCCGCGTCTTGTCCTGTGCGGTCACGCACTCAACACACGACTTGAACCATTGCGTGGCGAATGATTTTATCACCGATTTTGTAGCCCTTTTGGAATACTACTGCAATCTGATTTTCTTCAAGCTCCGGGTCCTCAACCTGTGCAACAGCATTGTGAATCTCAGGGTTGAACTCGTCACCTCTTGCACCATATTCCTCAACATTCAACTTCTTGAGTGAATCCTGCATCTGAGCCATAATCATCGTCATACCCTTAGTATGCTCATCATCAGCACCATTTAATGCTTCAATAGCTCTTTCAAGGCTATCAAGAACAGGAAGTATAGTCTTTATTGCGGCTGCTGTCGCATCATTATAGATGTTTGATTTCTCACGCTCAGTACGCTTTCTGTAATTATCATACTCAGCGGCAGTTCTCATAAAGATTTCTTTTTGCTTATCAAGCTCTTCCTTTAAGCCGTTGATTTCCTCCTCATATTTAGCCTTCTGAGATTTTGAACCTTTGGAGGATTTCTTCTTTGATTTTTCATCTTTCTTTTCTGTTTCGGAGGTTTGAGCCTCGTTTACAGTTTCGGAAGCTGTATCTTCCGCAGTTGTATCTTTCTTTGGCAAGATAATTCTCCTCTCTATCCATTAAGAAGTCCGCTCAACATTGTTCCCACAGTGTGAGCAAGATATTCTGTATTAGCTATAGTTTTTGAATAATTCATTCTTGTAGGACCTATTACTGCTATCGCACCCGAGCATACATCTGAAACATTATATTTCGATATAATCAAGCTCGCCTCCGAAAGCTCAGGTATCTTAGTTTCTTCGCCGATAAGAACCCTTGTAGGTTCATCGCTGTCATTCAACAGCCTTGTAATATCGTTTGTTCGGTTAAGAAAATCGACTGTCTGTCTTGCACTTTCAAAGCTGAACTCCGGCAGGAAAAGCAATTTGCTTTGTCCCTCAAGAGCGATATTCGTAGTAGCGGCATCTCTCGCCGCATCGTGAATAGCAATAAGTGCATTCGGAACAATCATAGAAAGCTCACCAAGCGAAATCGCAGCCGATTGTATAAATGCAGGCGTAACATCTACAAGCATCGTACCTTGAAGTTTATCATTCAAGGCGTTATCGAAAAGGTTCAAAACTTCGTCATTAACGACGAAATCACATCTGAAAAGCCTTGTTCTTACCATACCTGTCGAGGTTATCAGCACAGCCATAGCTGTGTGATTTCCTGTCTGAACGAATTTAACTCGTTTGACATAAGCTCTGTCAGCAGGCGGAGATGTTACAGCGGCAGCGTATCTTGTAATATCCGAAAGAATCTGCGCCGCCTCGCTGAGGAGGTGTTCAGGAGCGTCTGAGTGGAGTAAAAGTGAATCTCGAATAGCTCCTTGTTCTTTCGGGCTTACAGGCTTAACGCTCATAAGCTTATCTACATAAATTCTATAACCGAGGTTTGTTGGCACTCTGCCCGAAGATGTATGAGGCTGTGTGAGCAAGCCAAGCTCAGCAAGCTCTGCCATATCATTTCGGATTGTTGCGGACGAAACATTGAAATCAAGTCCGTCACAAAGTGTTTTCGAGCCGACCGGCTCGCCAGTGCCGATATACGAATCCACAATAGCCTCAAGAATTTTCAGCTTTCTGATTGCAGGCTGCATATCAATCACCTCTTGCACAATTAAGAGTTATTTACTTTATTAGCACTCTTGTGCATCGAGTGCTAATCTATATATAAATTTACCACTATTCCCCGCAAATGTCAACACCTAAATTGTAAACGATTTATAAACGAGGGAATTTTTTGAAAAAAGTTGGCAGATTTCCCCTAAGACAATTAAATTTTAGGTCAGGCCTTTTTAAAAGCTTGCAAGGTTGAGGAACGGAGTCCATAATGGGTTTTAATGGCAACGCCCTTAACCTGTCTTGCCCCCCTTAGGGGTGAACTTAGTTCGCCCCTAATTTCCATTAGTAAATAAAGGCGGACAAAGTCCGCCCTCAGGAGTAAATAATGTTAAGAGAGTCGCCCTTAAAACTCACCAAAGGCTCCGCCTTTGGAAACCACAAGCCTTTGAAAAGGCTCACACGAAATTTTTAAGTTCTTGAACTCTTGTAATTTAGTAGGAAAGAGTCGTAATATTACGCTTATATCTATTTTTGTCAGTGATTTTTCAGTTTTATGCTTTCAATTTATTATGTTTACTGTTATAATAACGGAGTAAATATGCTTAAATAGAGAGAAATCTAAAAACAGGGGGATAATTTAAAATGATAACCGTAAGTAATGTAGCACTCAATTTCAGTGGTACAAATCTTTTTTCCGATGTAAACCTTAAATTTACACCTGGCAACTGCTATGGAATAATCGGTGCTAATGGCGCAGGAAAATCAACTTTTCTAAAAATCCTTTCGGGAGAACTTGAACCATCTAAGGGCGAAGTAATTATTCCCGAAAATACCCGTATGTCCGTTTTAAAACAAGACCACTTTGCATTTGACGATTATACAGTCCTTGATACTGTAATATATGGCAACAAAAAACTATATGATATAATGAAAGAAAAGGACGCTATCTACGCAAAGTCTGATTTCACAGACGAAGACGGTATTCGTGCATCTGAGCTTGAGGCTGAATTTGCCGAACTTAACGGCTGGGAGGCAGAAAGTGACGCTTCAAAACTCATTCAGGGCTTAGGACTTTCCGAAGATATACTTTATGCACAGATGAGCACACTCACAGGTAATGAAAAGGTTAAGACACTTCTTGCACAGGCACTTTTTGGCAATCCTGATATCATACTTCTTGATGAGCCTACAAATAACCTTGATGTTCTTGCGATAAGCTGGCTTGAGGATTTTCTGCTTGATTACGAGGGAACTGTTATCGTGGTATCTCACGACAGACACTTCTTGAATACAGTTTGTACTCATATTGTCGATATAGACTATACAAAAATTAAAATGTATGTTGGCAACTACGAATTTTGGTATGATTCAAGCCAACTTATTCAACAGATGATTAAACAACAAAACAAAAAGGCTGAGGAAAAAATCAAGGAATTGCAGAGCTTTATCGCACGATTCTCCGCAAACAAATCCAAATCAAAGCAGGCAACCTCCCGTAAGAAGCTGCTCGATAAGCTTACTGTTGAAGAACTTCCTGCATCAAGCCGCCGTTATCCTTATGTAGGCTTTACTCCTGACAGAGAGGTTGGCAAGGAAATTCTTACAGTAGAGGGACTTTCTAAAACTCTCGACGGCGAAACTATGTTCGAGGACATCAGCTTCAGAGTTGAACGCACAGACAAAATTGCATTTATTTCAGAAAATGAGCTTGCCGTAACAGCTCTCTTTGAAATTCTTATGGGCAATTCCGAGCCTGACAGCGGAACTTTTAAGTGGGGAATCAGCACAAGTCAATCATATTTTCCAAAGGATAACAGCTCATATTTTGACGGCTGTGAGCTTTCTATTCTCGATTGGATTCGTCAATACGCAAAGGATAACGAACGCACAGAAACTTATTTAAGAGGTTTTCTTGGCAGAATGTTATTTTCAGGTGAAGATGTATTCAAGCCGGTTAATGTTCTTTCCGGTGGCGAAAAGGTTCGTTGTATGCTTTCAAGAATGATGATGTTCGGCTCTAATGTTCTCGTCCTTGACCAGCCAACAAACCATCTTGACCTTGAATCTATTACAGCTGTAAATAAGGGCTTAACAAACTTTAATGGAGTAGTTCTGTTTACATCACATGACCATGAATTTATATCAACTGTTGCGAATAGAATTATTGTTATCGAGAAAGATGGCATTAAGGATATAACATCAAGCTATGATGAATACCTCGAAAAGAATAAACTAACCCGTACAGATAAATAAGTTATTATTAAAACTTTAATTATCTTAGATAAGTGCAGTTCGCACTGTAATTTGCTATAAAAACATTATAATAAGGGGTGAAATTATGAAATCAGATGAATTTTTGAACTTATACAGAACTCTTGAAGAAGTTCTTAGTGAGAAATACAGTGACAGAACACGCAATTATGGCAGTGTCGTCGTACAATTTATGAACGACGCGGAAGGCAGACAATTTAAGGATAAGCTTAATCTTTGTCGAGAAATCCGCAATCTTCTTTCCCATCACCCAGAAGTGAATGGTGAAAGCATAATTGAACCCTCACAGGCTATGCTTGATATTCTCAACGAGGTTATAAACTATGTAAAGCGTCCGCCGCTCGCAATAAGCTATGCAACACCTTTCGAGAATCTCTTAAAAGCGTCTTTAAACAACAATGCTCTTACTGTTATGAAAAAAATGGAACGCAGAGGTTTTTCTCATGTTCCAGTGCTTGAGGATAGAAGATTTATCGGAGTATTTAGCGTTGGTACACTATTTATGTATATTTCAGATAGCAATTCAGTCGAAAATATCGAAAAAATGGAAATTGGTGATTTTAGAAAATATCTTCCGTTCGAGGCTCATACTACCGAGCGTTTCAGATTTATTCCCGAATCTACAACCGTAATCGAGGCGAAAACCGCCTTTGAGCAACCACAACAGCGTTCACGCAGACTTGCCGCCCTTTTCATAACAGATAACGGCAGTCAAGGCGGACGACTTCTCGGAATGATAACCCCCTGGGATATACTCAGGTCATAATATAACCCCCTAAACAATTATTTCGTTTAGGGGAGTTCTTTTTATATTTAGATTTCTCGCCATTTGTTTTTCGCTAAACTAATATTCAAATGCAAAAATTTTGTAAGAGAGTTGTCAATTACTTGATATAAGTATAGACATGCATAAGTATATATTATATAATAAATAAAAATATTCTTGGGAGTGTTTGTTATGAGAAAAACAAAAATGATAATTTCTATATCTGTTATGGCAGTAACATTACTTAGTGCAAGTGTTATTGTATTCGCTAAAACAACAGAAAATAAAGAAACTGAAATTGCTTATATCGAACCATCAAAAAATAATAAAGTAATTTCGAGTATAAACGATGTAGAAATACCTGAAAAATTCAAGGACTTTAAGCAAGATTCAAGCGAGGATAAAATCAAAGCTAAAATAGCTGATAAAATAAGTAATTCATCTGAAATTGAAATACCTTACGAAGAAGATTTAGAGGCAAATTGTAATCATGGAAATTATATCGAAAATGAAGATGAAAGCAATAAAAATGACCTCAAGGCATACGAAATTCTCAGCAAATATAAAGGTGCTGAATATGCACGAACTGATTTTATAACTGATTATGAGTTAGATTTAAGCTATATGAGAGAAATGGTAAAGCTTATGGAAAGTGGAAAACTTTCTAAATCAGAGGAAGATATTTTGCACAAATATGTTTCGAGAAGAGCATATTGGATAACTGATAAGTCTGTTAGTGCAGAATTTGAAAAGTGGATGCTTGGATAATAGGGGGATTATATGAAAAAGCTTGCATTTCCTATTCTCCTTTTGTTTTCAGTCTGTATGCTTTCAGCTTGTTCTAAGCCTTCTCAGGAATATATAGTGGAAAATACGGATTATGCGTATATGAATAATGAAAGCAACGAAGAATTACAATCAAAATGTGAGGATAAAGAACAGATTGAAACAGCAAAAAGAATAATTAAAAACTCTGAAAAAGCATTTAAAACAAGCTTACAGGAAGCGTCTAATTATGATTTTGGAACTTGCTCAACTTATTGTCCAGATGAATCTGTTTTAAAAAGAAGTGAAAACATAGACCTTTCTATTGAATATATTAATACTAAGCAAGATAGCGACAGTGGTTATATATGGATTAAATACTCTGTTGACTACTATGACAAAGCAGGCGAAATAATTTGTGGTCGTCACGATGCCGTTGCAAGGTGGGAAATAAAAGAGGACGGCTCTGAATGGAGGGTCATTAAAATAACAGAAGCATATTAAAACAAAACCTCAGTCAGATTTCCGTGATGTTCTTAACGGAGAATTGCGGGCGGTATGTAACCGGAAGGTATTAAGCCTTCCGGTTACTGCTTTTTTTACGGTTTTTCCTCGGTACATATACGGTCTGGAACCGCATTCGCCGCAGTAGAGCGCTGTAACCAACCGTTTTGTGTTTGAACCATACTTTCGGTGACGCTTTCCTTTTTTACAAGTACCGTTTTTTCGAAATTTATAATTACTACGTCCACCGTCTTTTTATCTATACAACATTCCTCGGCAATCAGCCGCCGTGACGGAATAATCTTTTGACTTTAATTTGTAATTGTAGATGCGCAGGACGACCATTAAAAATTCTTATTTTCCTCCTACAGTTGTGTTCGATTGCAATTCTACCCGAATATTGTTTTTGTATACTTGTCCCTGAATATCACCGCATAGTTGCTCCGCTCCTGTCATCGCAGAGTCATATTCCATTCGGACGGTCATTCAATTATTAGTACCGAAAAACAAAAAGAGTCGATACACAGCATACCAAAATTCGAGATAAACTCTCGTTTTGATGAAACTATGTATCGGCTCTGAAATTCAAAACCGTTGTCTGCAAAACCCGTTCCGACAGGCAGACGCTGTTATCTTAATGGAGCGGCAGAAATCAATGATTATGGCTACCGTTTTTCATAAGAATACTTAAAGGTTGGTTGATTTTGTAAGAAACAATGTATATTCCGAGAAAAAACATGTATGCTATTTGGTTAAATTATTCCATTAGCTATTATACTTTTTCTTTTTAGTTACAACTGATGTTCCCACCAACACACCACCACTGATGAACAGCAAAACAAGCCACAGGAATATACTGCTTGAGTCGCTGGTTTTCGGGCTTGCCGGAGTGCCTGTATTCGAGTTACTTTCACTCGGTTTGTTACTACCCTGGTTGTTGCCGGGTTCACTATTACCCGGAATGGTGTCTGTTGTCTTAATTTCAAATTCTGTGCTGCATTCACCGTCGTTATAGACAACTGTCAGAGTGTGTTTGCCCACAGAGAGTGTGGCAAGGTAGTCATTTTTCAGCGTGATTACAGTAGAACCGGAAACGGCGGTGTACTTATCCGCAGAAATTGTGTTGCCATCAACCTTTATTTCAGTAAACTTGGAGAAATCACCGTTTGCACGGAAGGTCAGTGTACTGTCGCTTTTCTGTGTCCAAGTGCCATTTGCACCCTCGATAATTTTGTAATCGGGAGTAGTGCCGGATGCCTGCGGAGTCATAGTCAGTTTGGTTGCACCTGAAAATTGTTGCTCGTTATCGGAGCTGTTGCGCACAAACGCAACTTCATTTCCGTTAATTTTCAACTTTGTATTTGGACCGAAAAACCAGCCGTCCTCTCCAGCCTCAGCTGTAGTCTTGAGATACAGCATATAGGTATAAGTCTTGTTCTTATCGAAGGTGGTAATGAGTTTTCCGCCCCAGACAGTAAGATGATCATCGTCATTAAAGAATTCAGCCGAACTGATTCCCTCGCCGTCGGTTTTCCAAGCCTCATAAACCAAGACATATTTTGCACCATCTGGTGTGGTTCCTGTGAACACCGGCTTGTCGCCGTCGTTGAAGGTCAAGGTTGCATTATTGATTTCAATGACCTCAATTTCTTTTTTCTCGACGGGCTTGGTCGGCTTAATTGTTTTTACAGCAGTAACAAAAAGTCCGTTTTGGGTCTTTATTATATTTGCTGAATCTACCATAAAATCTTCTACCATTACGGGACAATTCTCCGAAAAAGCATATCCGTCCTTTGCTTTCAGAGAAATGCTGTACATATAAGTCTTGCCTTCTTCAAAAGCGGTAATTTTTTTGTCTTGCTCAAGAGCATTGTTTTTGTTCTCATCCGAATACCAATAAGCTACCGGCGTTAATGAACCATCTTCATTTTTCTGCATTTCTTCCCAATATTCGTACTCGATCTCATATTTATCTGAGTCGCCGGGTAGGAAAATTTTTGCTCCCTTCTGTGGAACATCGCCGGGCTGATAGTCAAATTTGACATCGTAAATGACTACCTCGTTGATGAGGCTTTGCGTACTTCCCTTTGCTGTAATCGGATTCATAAATTCCCAAGCGGTAAGTGTTTTTCCGTCATCGCTTACATGGAATCTGTTTTCATATAAAATACCGTCAAGTGTAAAGTTGACATCGCTCCCCTCTTTGATGCTGCAGTTTTCATCGGAAAAATCTTTCGAGAAGACATAGCCGTCCTTTGCGGTGAGTACAATGCTGTACCAATATTCGCCGCCTGCAATAGGCGCATGAGGCGTCGCATCTGTGCTTTTAATGACATCGTTAATCGGATTGTTTTCGTTGTAAGCGGCTTCCCAAGATTCTTCGGTAATATCAAATTTTTCGGCGCAGTAGGTAGCAGGACGAGCGGTAAAGGAGATCGGCTGCGACGAATCGAGATTCTTGTTGACATTTACAATAGAAACGTCTGTAATAACCTTGTCGTTGCTATCATCGGGAAGGTCAATCGAGTAAGGGCTGTAAATATACAGTTTTGTGCTCATTTCTTTTATTTCAAGATTCGTGTGCTTACCCGGCGTACCCCATTCATATTCGCCTACAGAAACAACGGTCTCATCTTCGCCGATATAATAGCCTCTGTCTGCAACAAGCACTATATTATAGGAATAGTGGTGACCTGCTTCAAACTGTGTAATCCGCTTGTCTGCCGGAAGAGACGCCATTTTATCCGGGTCGGAATACCAATAACGCCCCGTACCTGACCAAAAGCTTCCCTCTTCCTTCTGGTAAATTTCTCGCCAATACTCATAAGCAACGGTGCAGTTTCCCTCTGTTACAGATGCAGTGGGCTGCGGAGTGTCACCCGCTTTATAATCGCGATGAACATAATCAACGTGAATTCTGTCAATGTAATTGACCCCCGCCGCCAATGCCGTGACCGGCACAATGGACAATCCCATGCATAGAGTGAGTAGAACTGTAATCATTTTTGTTTTTATGGATTTTGTTTTCATATTGGTTTGCTCCTTTCCGCGGCTTTCACCGCATATGAATTGCCAGTATGGATGCCTTATTTATTCGACCGATTACACATAATAAGTATACCATAGAAGAAACTGAATTTTCAGTGAGTTTCCCGAAGTGTCAAGTGACTCTTTGGGAAGCTCACCCTTTAAAACCATTTTCTTACGCAAAAAATGTAGTATAATGTTGTTAAAGGAACGTTGGAAGCAGTACTTATAAGATTCAGTGAAAAACTAAATTAGTACATGGATTAGCTATCCTGCTCGGCGAGGAACATCTGCAATTTATCCGGAGTGTCGGCAACGACATTCAACCAATATAAAAATGGAGAGCGTGTGCCGGAGAATTGAATTTGACTCCCGCGATTTCTGCGGTTGCATAGCTTATCGGATGTGACACAGATAAAATCAAGAATATGTCGGTACGCTATTCAAAAAGCGGAAAACGGTAGCATATCGAAATTTCTGAGCAAACTGAAGGAATTTGATTTGAATGAGTATATCAAGGTCATAAAGTTTAATGAACTCAAAGTATCGTCCATCCAGTTTCAGCTTCCGTCTTACAAGAGCTACTTCGGCATAAAAGAGATTATGGAAAGCGAGTTAGATTTCTTAAAGGCGACCATGCTTTCCAAATTCATGGCTCTCGTAACCAAGTACAGCTATATGCTGATAAAAGAAATAGCAAAGGATTCGAAATTCCTGAAGAAATAGATGTTCGGCATGGCAATGATGCTAAAAAAGGCTAATTTGAGGATTAATGAAATTATAAAACAACAATAAAAGCGATAGCTTCCTTTCGGTTGCTATCGCTTTTATTGTATCCCCTCCGGTTTTGCATAATTTTATTCAAGGATATTATGCTTTAATTGACCGAGGTTTTACTTTATTTAATCATATCTAAGAAATACTGGTGAACGCTTGTGTCATCAGTAAGCTCTGGGTGGAAAGATGTAGCAAGCTGATTGCCTTGACGAGCCGCAACGATATTTCCGTTTACTGTTGCAAGAACATCAACACCTTCTCCAACGCTTTCGATATATGGAGCACGAATAAATACCATAGGTACTTCACCGATACCCTTAACATCAGAAACTGTTTCAAAGCTTCCAAGCTGTCTGCCATAGGCATTTCGCTTAACGGTAATATCCATAGTGCCGAAGTATACATTCTTATCGTTAGAAAGATTATTCGCAAGAAGAATCATACCTGCACAAGTTCCATAGACAGGAAGTCCATCGGCAATCTTCTTTTGGAGAGTATCGAATATATCAAGCTCTTTCAAAAGCTTGCCCATAGTTGTGCTTTCTCCTCCCGGAAGAATAAGGCCGTCAAAATACTTATCTAAATCAGCTTTTCGGCGAATCTCAAAATATTCAACACCAAGCTTTTCCAGTATCTGTTCATGCTCAAAGAAAGAACCTTGAACAGCAAGAACTGCAATAACCATTATCTGCTCTCCATTATTACCTTGATTTCATCAGGATTGATACCAACCATAGCTTCGCCGAGGTCCTCAGAAAGCTCTGCAAGAATAGAAGGATTGTTGTAGTTTGTAACAGCCTTTACGATAGCTGCTGCACGCTTTTCAGGGTTGCCTGACTTAAATATACCTGAACCAACGAATACGCCCTCTGCACCGAGTTGCATCATAAGTGCAGCATCAGCAGGAGTTGCAACACCACCAGCAGAGAAGTTAACAACTGGAAGTTTGCCATTTTCGTGTACAAACTTAACGAGGTCATAAGGAACGGCAAGCTCTTTAGCTGTATTGAAGAGCTCGTCCTCACGCATAGACTGAATCTTTCTCATTTCGCTCTGGATAGTTCTCATATGGCGAACAGCTTGAATAACATCACCTGTACCGGCTTCACCCTTCGTACGAATCATAGATGCACCCTCAGCAATTCTTCTGAGAGCTTCGCCAAGATTTCTTGCACCACAAACGAAAGGAACCTTGAACTTTGTTTTGTCGATATGATATGTGTCATCAGCCGGAGAAAGAACTTCACTTTCATCTATATAGTCGATTTCGAGAGCCTCGAGAATCTGAGCCTCAACGAAGTGACCAATTCTTGCCTTAGCCATAACAGGAATAGAAACTGCTTTCTGAATACCCTTAATCATCTTAGGGTCACTCATTCTTGAAACGCCGCCTGCTGCTCTGATATCAGCTGGGATTCTTTCGAGAGCCATAACTGCGCAAGCACCTGCGGCTTCTGCTATTTTAGCCTGTTCTGGGGTAGTAACGTCCATAATGACGCCGCCCTTGAGCATTTGAGCAAGATTTTTATTAAGACCATATCTGTTTTCTGACATAATATTAGAACTCCCTTATGTTTTATTAAATAACATCTGAAGTCTGTGCACATGACCTACGAAATGTTTACTAAGCTCATTATAGCCGAAACTGTCACTATTGCAATGCACAGATTTTATATTTTTAAGGAGTACAGTTTAAATTTGTTTTAATAAAAATCCCACAGCTTCAATCATATGGAGCTGTGGGATTTCTTTATGAATATTTAATTATTCTAATCGTTCTTAGGCTGCTTTACTTGATTCAGCCTTGTTAGATTCAGCCTTTGAGTTTTCTTCTTTGCTTGATTCTGCCTTTGAGACCTCGCTTGTTTCATTTGCGGATGCGTCAGACACGCTTGAGTCTTTCGAATAAAGCTCTACATCTGCAAGAATAACATCCATACTTGAGTTTCCACTATTCTTAACATAAACAAGTTCGATTGTTAATTTTTCTACATTTTTTATATTAACCTCAAAATTGATAGGCTCAGATTTATTTGTAAGAACCTCACTCTTATAAAGAGTTTTATTATCACCTACAATTTCGAAATATGCCTTTGTATTACTTCCTATATCGCTATAATTATTTTTTTCAACTGCTACTGTACCTTTAATCTTCTTATAATCCTTATTAACATACAGTCCTGCATATGCATTCTCATGATATTTAGAAACAGACATTGTGCAGACATTATCTCCATTATATTCGTTTCCTGCAACGTCCTTAGAGCCGCTCTGATATCTGTAGAAATAATCAGTATTGGAACTATCAAATTTAATATCAGAAAGCTTGACAGGAACCTCTTTATTGAGTTTTTCAAGCTGAGTATCAAGCTTCTTGCGGTTATCACTATCCTCACTGAACATATTCTTAGTATTATCAATTAAATTGACTGCATTTTCATAATCTTTATTATTGAAATATTCGTCTGATTTTTTGATAATCTCATCTACATATGTAGCTATCTGCTCATTAATCTTCTTATCGTTATCGAGGTATGTATTATTGAGGGCGTCCTGAAGGTCAGAGATTGCATATTTATAATCGCCATTATCAAAATCTTTCTTAGCTTCATCAAGATACTTTTGACGAATACCGTCAACAGCCTTCGCCTTTTGTTCCTGTGCCTTTTTATAGTTAGCTGTATCTTTTTCTAATACTTCGCCGTAATAATAGATTGCATTATCATAATCCTTGTCTTTAAGATATTTGTCACCCTTCTTGAGACTATCTGCTGATGATTTAAGCTCATACATTTCTGATTTTACATCGCTGAGTGTTGTCTCATAACTCATAGGCAAATCAGAAATATCATCAAGCTTATTCATTGCTGTATTATAATCAATAGAGCCATCTTTATAACCCTTTTCAACAGCGTCAACCTGAGCCTGAATAGCGTCTATAACGGCCTTATTATCAGAAAGAGCAGAATAATTATTATAATAAAGTTCTTCTGCTGTTTTATAATCGCCGTCATTTATAGCGTTAATCATCTTATTAACCGGGTTATTTGCGTTAGAAACCAATATACAAATAACTATTACTGCTACAATAACTACTGCTAAAATAGCTGAACCAATTATAATCATCTTTTTGCTGATTTTAAAATTGGATTTCTTAGGCTGCTGCATAACTTGTTGTTGACCATTTTGTATGCTATAAGGATTTTGTGGCGCATATGGATTTGTCTGTGGCTGCTGAACCTGCTGTGCATACGGATTTGCCTGTGACTGCTGAGCTTGCTGTGCATATGGATTTGCCTGTGGCTGCTGAACCTGCTGTGCATACGGATTTGCCTGTTGCTGTTGAGCCTGCTGTGCATATGGATTTGCCTGTTGCTGTTGAGCCTGCTGTGCATATGGATTTGCCTGTTGCTGTT
>NZ_JBKXNW010000010.1:84149-130556 GCF_047012705.1 Pseudoruminococcus sp.
GAGGCTCAGCAACCGCTGTTGTTACCTGTTGTGCAGGAATTTCTTCTGATTGAACAGTTTGTTCTGATTCTTGCACCGAAGTTTCCGGTTCTGCTTGGTTTACGCTTTGTTCAGGTGCAGGCTGTGCAGCAGGAAGTTCTATTCTTTTGCCACAATTTTGACAAAACATATCGTTATCTGCTATCTTAGCTCCGCAATTTTCGCAAAACATCAAAAATCAACTCCTAAAATAAAATATATAATCATAGTACTTTTTTACACAATACTACAATTTAATTATAATTTTCTCAATAATATTTGTCAAGCAAGGAGTATTAGTGATTTTGCCGATTTTTAACATAGCTTTTATACAAAAATCTACTACAAAAAACATTTAAAAAAAGGAAAAAAATTCATCGGAAAAAGAAAGTTAATTTTTTGAAAAATATATTCCAAAATCGCATTAGGTATGTTATACTGAAACTGTATGGGTATAATCAATCCACAATACTCAGTGGTGGATATATAATGTTTAGGAATAAAAAAATTTTTAAGGAGTTGCACAAATGGTATTCGCAGATTTGTTCTTTATCTACTTCTTTCTGCCCCTGTGCCTTATTTGTTATTTCGCGACGAAAAAGCTCGAAACAAGAAACAAGGTGCTAATCGTATTCTCCCTCATTTTCTATGCTTGGGGAGAGCCTGTCTGGATAATTCTTCTCTTATTCAGCGCTGCATTCAACTGGATAATGGGTATGCACATAGGCGCTAACAGGAATAAACCAAAGGGTAAAGTTTTTATAGCCTCGGCTATTATAGTCGATATACTTCTTCTCTTAATATTCAAGTATACCGGCTTCTTCGCAGAAACCTTTAATGGAATCTTCCACACATCAATACCTGTTCCACACATTACCCTACCAATAGGCATAAGCTTCTATACCTTCCAAGCAATATCATATGTTCTTGATTGTTATTGGGAAAATGTTAAGCCTCAAAGACAATTCAGTAAATTCCTGCTTTATTTGTCACTTTTCCCACAGCTTATCGCGGGTCCTATTGTTCGATACAGCGTTGTTGAGCAGGAGGTTTCTAACCGCAGAGTTACTGCAACAGACCTAAGCGAAGGCTCATTAAGAGTCATCGTCGGTTTGGCAAAAAAGGTTATTATCGCAAATAACCTCTACGCCATCGTAACACAGTTCTTCGGTCAGGATATTTCTACACTATCCACTCTCGGTACATGGTATACCGTTATAGTATATTCAATGTATGTATATTTCGATTTCAGCGGATATTCAGATATTGCCATCGGTCTTGGCAGAATGTTTGGCTTCCATTTTGATGAAAACTTCAAGCATCCGTTTGCCTGCAAAACTATAGCTGAATTCTGGCAGAGATGGCACATCTCTCTTGGTTCATTCTTCAGAGATTATCTTCTTTATGTACCTATTTTCGGCAAAAATAGAAAATATCTTAGTCTTTTCCTCGTATGGTTCTGCACAGGTATGTGGCACGGCGCCGCATGGAACTTCATTCTTTGGGGACTTTATTTCGGCTTCTTCATATTCTTCGAGCAAAAACTCGGTAAGAAAAAAATCAAAAAATGGCCGCTATGGTGGAAACATATTTATAGCAAGCTTGTTATTATAATCGGTTTCGGAATATTCTATTTTGAAGATATGAGCCAACTTGGACAGTTCTTCCTCAATATCACTGGTATAAGTATGATTTCAAACGGAAGTTCGTTTACAGACCAGCTAACATGGAATTCCTTTGTAAATAACTGCTTCCTCATTATATTTGCAATGATTGCTTGTATGCCTGTTCTCCCTGCTATCAAAAAGTTCTTCTTTGAGAACAGAAACAACACAATTTATGCAATCGGCAGAATGGGTTCAACAGTATGTTGCGGCGTACTTCTTGTAATATCAAGTATTTTGCTTGTTGATTCTACAAATAACCCATTCCTTTACTGGAGATTCTAATTTAAACCTCGATTTGTGACATACTGAAAGGACTGTTAATATGCAAAACGACAGACAAAGGCCACAGCCTGTACACAGACAGAACGGTATGAGCAGACGAGCCTTAGAAAACGGCTTTTCGACTATATCCGTACTTCTTCTATTGATTTTGCTGGCTATTGGTACAGGATTTTTGATATTTTTCCCACGCTCTAAGCAATCCGTTATTGAAAAGCGTGAATTGGCAACCTTCCCGAATTTCTCTTTTGCAAGCTACTTTAAAGGAGAATTCACTTCCGGTGTAACAAACTGGTATGACGATACAGTTCCATATCGTGATGATTTCAAAAATATGGGTAACAACATCAAGGGACTTTTCGGTATCACAACTAACGATACTGCCGTTATTATCGGTAAACCGGTTAAGCCTGTTAAGAATAACAGCGATTCAAGCAAATCTGAAACTTCAAAGTCAGATACAACAAGCAAGAGTGATAACTCCACAACAAGTCAGAGTGAAGAAACCTCTGAAAAAGACCAGAAGGATTTCCGTCAGGAAGAGGCTGAGGGCGGTTATGAGAACGGTATGCTCATCATCAACCAAGACGGTCATTGGCGTGGTCTTGAGCTTTTCGGCAACGGTTCGGGTAATAATTATGCTTCAAGCCTTAATGAGCTTAATAAACAGCTTGGTGGTAAGGTTAAGATTTATTCTATGCCTGCACCTCTTGCAAGTGAATTCTATACTCCTGCTAACTTTGCAGACTATTCTGCAAGCCAAGAGGATTGCTTTAATAATATCGCCTCTAAGCTTGATGAAGGCATAACTTCGGTTAATATTTCAAGTGTTCTCAGAAAACATACAGAAGAGCCGATTTACTGCCGTACAGACCACCACTGGCAGGCACTTGGTGCATACTATGCTTCAGAAGCTTTTGCAAAGGCTGCCGGCGTAGACTTCGCTGATATAAGCAAGTATAAAAAGGTTGATACTGAGGGCTATGTCGGTACTCTTTATGCGTTCTCAGGAGATTCGAGACTTCTCAACGACCCTGAAACATTCACCTACTATGAGCCATCAGCTAAGTATACAACCTACTATTACGACCAAAGCTTTAATTATCAGGGCAGTTGGGCATTGCTTAACGATGTTGACGTTGCAAACTCCTACCTCAGATATATGGGTGGTGACAGCTATGTTGTCAAGGTTAAGACTGCTGTAAACAATGGCAGAAAATTAGTTGTCATTAAGGATAGCTATGGCAACGCTGAAATTCCATTCTACACAAGTTCCTTTGAGGAAATTTATGTAGTTGATGTAAGATACTTCGAGAGAAATCTTGTAAACTTCATCAAGACAGTTGGAGCAACAGATATTCTCTTCACAATGTCAGCATATTCAGTTGTTGGTGATAATGCAGACAACATCGCAAATCTTATGACTCAAGATTCATCAAGCACAATAGTTGATGAACAGGTCGCTAAAAAAGAGGAAAGTACTGACTAATTCCACAGTTTATGCACTCATAGCTCAATCATTAGCTATGGGTGCATAAGACTATCAAAAACTATTTAATTGTAACTTTATAAAACTTAAAAGTTTCGCTCAAGGCGGCGAGCCGCCGCCCCCAAGACGCGGAATCGCTCGGCAAGCCTCGCTCGACACTTTCAAAAGAAGTTTGTTGACGCGGTCAAAGAAACTACCGTTTGGCTGACAAGCTTTCCTTAGACGATTAAAAGTTTCGCTCGAGCCTTTTTCAAAGGCTCGTAGGTCAAGGGCAACGCCCTTGTCGCTCTCCGCAGAGAGCGAAATACTTTATGCTCCACAAAGCGCAGGAGGGTAGAAAAACATTCCAGTGGAATGTTTTTCGTAGGGAACCCTCGCAGGGGGTTCCCTATGGGTGCCGACCCACAACGAAGATGCGTTCAACTTTTTCGTTAGAATGACACTTGTCGTCAAAATGCGGAATTGCGTCAAGTAACTACCTGATTAGTGAATTAAGAAAATTTGGTTAATGCGGATAAAGAAACCGCAATATAAGGAGGTAAATAAAATGCAGGAATTGAATTATCCATTCGACCCGTCATATATCATTAAGAAACGCAAGTCTATTAAGCGTGAATTACTCGCAGACGGTTCGGCAAGAATCAAAAAGAAAATCGCCGTTTTCGGTGGTTCTACAACAAATGAAATTATAAATACTCTTGAGCTTTTTCTACTTAATGCCGGTATAGAGGCAGAATTTTACGAATCAGAATATGCACAATATGAACAGGACGCAGTTTTTCCGAGCGAGGAACTTCTCAGCTTTAAGCCTGATATTGTATTTGTGCATACAACAAACCGTAATATCCGCAATCTACCTGAGGTTGCAGACAACAAGGAAATTGTTGACGAAAAACTAAAGGCTGAATTTGCCCGTTTCGAGAATATCTGGAACAGCATAAGAGATAAATTCCACTGCCCTATCATTCAAAATAACTTTGAAATGCCATTCTATCGCCTTATGGGCAACAAGGATTGCTCAGATTATCGTGGCAGAACAAACTTCATAAGCCGTCTTAATCAAGCTTTCTACGATTTTGCAGAAAAGACAGAGGGCTTTTATATCAACGATATTAACTACCTTTCCGCCGATTACGGCTTGAAAGAATGGTCGAATCCAAGTTTCTGGAATATGTATAAGTACGCTATGTGCTTTGAGGCTATTCCATCTTTGGCTTTCTCGGTTTCTAATATCATTAAGTCTATTTTCGGCAAGAATAAAAAGGCTCTTGCCCTCGACCTCGACAATACTCTTTGGGGTGGAGTTGTCGGTGATGACGGTGTGGACGGAATCGAAATCGGTCAAGAAAACGGCGTTTCACAATCTTATTATGAATTCCAAAGCTACATCAAACAGCTTAAATCTCTCGGAATAATCCTCACTGTATGCTCAAAGAATGACCACGAAAACGCTATCGCAGGACTTAATCACCCTGAGGGCATACTCAAGCCGGATGATTTTATAATCATCAAAGCAAACTGGGAAAATAAGGACAGAAACATTGCAGAAACCGCCGCAGAGCTTAACATCTTGCCTGAATCTATTGTTTTTGTTGACGATAACCCAGCCGAAAGAGAAATTGTCAAGGCACAATTAAAAGGGGTACAAGCTCCTGTAATGGATTCTGTCGAAAACTACATCACAACAATAGACAGAAGCGGATTTTTCGAGGTTACTACATTCAACGAGGACGACCTCAAGCGTAATGAAATGTACAAGGAAAATGCTATGCGAAATGCACAGCAAGCCTCTTTCGCTGATTATGGCGAATATCTAAAGAGCCTTGATATGAAGGCAACTATCGACGATTTTATCCCTGTATATATTGCAAGAATAACACAGCTTACTAATAAAAGTAATCAGTTCAATCTTACTACCAAGCGTTATACACAAACTGAAATGGAAGAAGTCTGGCACAGCCCAAATTATATCAGACTTTACGGAAAGCTTATTGATAAATTCGGAGATAACGGCGTTGTTTCAGTAGTTATCGGCGAAAAGCGTGAAGATACACTTCATATCGACCTTTGGTTGATGAGTTGTCGAGTATTAAAAAGAGATATGGAACAGGCTATGCTCGATACTCTCGTAGAAAAATGCCGTCAGAATGGCATCTCTAAAATAAGAGGATATTATTATCCAACAAAGAAAAACGGAATGGTTCGTGAACTTTACGGAACATTCGGCTTTACAAAGATAAGTGAAGATGAAAATGGTAATACCGTTTGGGAACTTCCGATAGAGGGTTATGAAAATCAGAACCGTTATATTGAGGTTTCCGATAACGAGTAAATATATTTTAATTAACAAAGGAGATAATAACTATGACAGGAAATGAAATTTTCGCAAGACTTAATGAGGTTTTCAGAGATGTATTTGATGATGACAGTATCGTTGTAAAGCCTGCAACAACAGCAAACGATATTGAAGATTGGGATAGCCTTGAGCATATCACACTTATCTCAGCAGTTGAGAAAGAGTTCGGTATGAAGTTCAAAATGGGCGAAATCTCCTCTATGAAGAATGTCGGTGAAATGGCACACATCATCGCAGCCAGAGCAACCAGATAATAGCGAGCAAACTTTCCTTAAGATAATTAAAATTTAGGTCAAGCCTTTTTAAAGGCTTGCGGTTTCCAAAGGCAGAGCCTTTGGTGGGTTTTAAGGGCGAAGCCCTGAACTTTTCTTACTCCCTAAAGGGGCGGACAAAGTCCGCCCCTTTTTACTAATGTTACTTACAAAAGAAATTGAGCGGTGGACAAAGTCCACCGCTTAAAGAGCAAAGAATGTTAAGGGCAATGCCCTTAACACCTATGAGGGACTCCGTCCCTCAACCCTGCGAGCCTTTGAAAAGGCTCGTGCGAAACTTTTAACTGTCTTTGGGAAGTTGTTTAGTTAAATCGGCAGTTCATTGGGAATTTCCCCGACCGCGTTAACTATCCTTCCTAACTCACCACGAGCGAGGCAAAGCCGAGCGATTCCGCGTCTTGGAGGCGGCGGCTCGCCGCAAAAGGCTCGAGCGAAACTTTTAACTGTCTTTGGAAAAGTTTGTTAGTTAAAAATCGCCATAGCTCGTAATTGTGCTATGGCGATTTCTATTAGAATAGCTTATACAGTAAAATCTAAGCTTATTTCTTTTATGTTTGTTTCTATTTTGCGAATAGTTACACCAGCCGACGCCAACATTCTCTTTGATGCAAGAGTTGCCGGAGATTCGGCATATTTATCTGAAAGGTAAACAACTTCTTTTATTCCCGATTGAATGATAGCCTTTGCACACTCGTTACAAGGGAACAATGCTACATATATTGTCGCACCCTTTAAGGATTTACCCTGAGAATTGAGAATTGCATTAAGTTCAGCGTGTACAACAAAAGGATATTTTGTGTTATTCTGAAATTCGTCCTCTCTTGCCCATGGGTATTCATCATCGGAACAACCATAAGGAAAGCCATTATACCCTGTTGAAAGTATTACATTGTCGTGTACTATACACGCTCCAACCTGTGTATTTGGGTCTTTACTACGCTTTGCCGCAAGTAAAGCTACCCCCATAAAATACTCGTCCCAGCTGATATAGTCTTTTCTTTTCATAATATTCCTCCTGAATTTTAGTCAACATTTATCCTTTAGGGAACCCCCTCGCAAGAGTTCCCTGAGAAAATATTCCACCGGAATATTTTTCTACCCTCCCGCACTTTGTGAAATATAAAGTATGTCGCTCTCTGCGGAGAGCGACAAGAGCGTTGCCCTTGACTCACGAGCCTTTGAAAAGGCTCGAAAACTTTTAATTTCTGCACTAAATCAAGCTTTATCTTTCTTACATAAATAATCTTCTTTTTTTGACTTTCATATGTACAGGCAAAATCTCCGTAAATACTGCATAATTCCTGCCCGAAATTCGTCTATCAAAATGCACACTGCCAAAGTACCAACACTTATACTTAACATTCTTCGCAAGCTCATCAAAAAATGAACCTATCGCACTGATTTCAGCCCTTGAATCTATCAAACCCCTTGCATTTCCTGAGGGTTCGTGAGTTATAACATAGTCAATCTTATAATCGTATTTATTCAGATTTTCGACCGCATCGGTCATCTCGTCAACTGTCGGCATTTCTTGCTTATACCATGTTCCCGCCGCAATGCGGATTTCACGGTCCGGACTATCTCCACCCCCAAAGGCGAAATAGGTTTCATCGTCTATCGTAAATATCTCTCCTCTAATCATATGATAGAGATTTCCCGAAATATGATGAACCCTCCCCCAAAAAGCTCCTCTATCGGATATTTCTCTAAAAGCCCGAAATTTTCGTGTGTTCCGTCTACAAACATCGTCTTATATGGTTTTTCGCCTATTTCCTCAAGAAATTTCTTTTCTTGCTCTGAACCATTCCATATAAAGCCAAAATCTCCGCATATCATCAATACATCTTTTTCCGAAAGGTGTTTCAGCTTTCGGTTGGAAAAACGTTTAACTTCTCCGTGCATATCTCCCGTAATATATACCATAAAATCCCCCGACAAAGTCTGAAAAATTATAAATAATTCGGTTTGTAATAAGCCGAAAAATAATGTAAAATAATTGTTGAACGCATAAATATTTTTATTTAAATAATTATAACACAGGAGATTGATTTTTTCTATGAAATTAAAAAGCTTTTTTATTTTCTCGTTGGTTTTTTGTATATTATTTTCATTAATCCCTATGAATAAGGCAAGTGCTATTTCTTATAGCATTGATTTTGACATAAACTCAAAATCAGTCTACCTTGTAAATCTTGATACCGGAATTTCGGTTTACGAAAAAGATAAGGATAAAAAATGCTATCCGGCGTCTACCACTAAGATTATGACCTATATTATTGTTGCTGAGAATGTAAAAGATTTGGATAATACAAAGGTTACTGTAAAACAGAGCATACTCAATAAGCTCAATGGTACAGGAAGCTCTACCGCCGGACTTATTGGTGGAGAAACCCTTACTGTCACCCAACTTTTAAACTGTCTTATGATTCCATCTGGTAATGATGCAGCTTTGATTCTTGCAGACTATGTCGGCGGAGGAAGTATAACTAACTTTGTCAAGATGATGAACAAAAAGGCAAAGGAACTTGGCTGCGAAAACACGCATTTTATGAACCCTCACGGACTTCACGATCTTGACCACTACACTACCGCCTCTGACCTTGCAAAAATCACAGAATATGCAATGACCTTACCAAAATTTACTGAAATCACAAGCACAACCGTTTCGGATTGTCTTGGTGAGGATAGACCACTTATTACAACAAACGCCCTCATTGACGAGGTTCGTGGCGGAGATTACTTTTATAAGTATGCAACAGGCACAAAAACAGGCTGTACAGGCGATGATTCAGGCTATTGCCTTGTTTCAACAGCAGTTTATGAGGGATATTCATATTTATGCGTTACGCTCGGTGCAGATTATTCAAAAAACGGCGAGCAGCTCGAAAATGGCGCTATGAAAGATGCAAAAAATCTTTTCCGCTGGGCATTTACAAGCCTACAGCTTACAACTGTAATTGACGAAAAGACCATAGTTGACGAAGTAAATATAAATTTTGCTTGGGGCAAGGACAGATTAAAGCTTTCTCCTGCAACAAGCTATTCAACAATTCTTCCGTCGGATATTAAGGCTTCAAGTATAGATAAGGTTTATCACCTACCCGAAAGTGTAAACGCACCGGTCAAGGCTGGCGATAAAATCGGCACAGTCACGCTAAAATACGCAAATAACGAACTTGCGACCGTAGATTTAGTATCCGCAGAAACAATCGACCAAAGCGATTTACTTGTTGCTATGGACGGTATCGGCAAGGTAATATCCAACCCATGGTTTATTGTATGTGCGTCATTGGTTATATTATTAGTAGTCATTTACATAATCATTTTAACAATTTACAGCAAACGCCGCCGCAACAGACGCAAGGTAAAAACCTACCGCCGTATGTAGTGGGTGCCGACCCACGGCAAAGACGCGAAATCGCTCGGCTTTGCCTCGCTCGTGGTGAATAACAGAAGTTTGTTGCCGCGATTGAAGTAACTACCGTAGCCGAACTGGCTACACCGTTCAGCTCTACCGATTAGCTAATAAACTTTCCAAAAGAAAATTAAAAGTTTCGCTCGAGCCTTTTTAAAGGCCCGCAGTTTCCAAAGGCAGAGCCTTTGGTGGGTTTTAAGGGCGAAGCCCTTAACATATCTCTTACTCCCTAAAGGGGGCGGACAAAGTCCGCCCCCTTTTTTAACTAATGTTGCTTACAAAATAATTAAACTTTTGAAATTCATACTAAGCAAAAAGCTGACAGTTTTCGCTGTCAGATTTTTCCATAAGATTTACTCGATTTTAGTTTGCTGTATAGGTCTTGCCTGATTCAAGGGGTAAGCCTGCTTCGTTTTGGGCTGGATACTGATTTTTTCCGTCTGTGAATATAATCAGCGGATTCTTCCAATTCTTAGTAAAAGTATAGCTATACTTTGAATTGCCCTCGTCCTTGCAAGCTGTTCCAGGCCATGCGGCTACTTGGTCGCCACCGTCATAGACATAAGCATAGATTGTATTTCCCCAGCTTGATGGCTTTGTGAAATAAACTGTTACACCCTCTGCATTTGTATCTGTATCAGTAGTTCCTGCTGTTCCTGTATCTGTCTTAGTTGATGCGGAATCTGTTGTATAAGTCTTTTCAGGCTCTACCAACATACCAGGCTCATTTGCCGCTGGAACTTGGTTTGTACCATCTGAGAATATGATAAGTGCATTATCCCAAGCCTCAGTAAATGTATAGCTGTATTTAGAATTGCCCTCGTCCTTTAATTCAACGCCAGGCCATGCAGCAGCTTCCTTAACCTTACTTCCGCTCTCGTCATAGATATATGCAAAAACATTATTGCCCCAGTTTGATGGCTTTATGAAGTAAACCTTTGTACCCTTCTTAACGCTTCTATCCTCTTGAACTTTAAAGTAATAGGACATAACTGTTTCACCGTTGCCGGCTGATGTATTAGCTTTAAGTGTAACCTTAATGGTTGTACCTGCCTTAGCGTCCTTGCCGATTTCGAGCTTATCGCCGTTATTATAGCTTGTTTCTGCTCCACCATCAATAGAATATGTTGCTGATGCGGCATTCTCTGATTTAAGTGTTACAGTTTCGGTTGAACCTACTTTGAGAACAAAATTATTTGCATCGAGTGATACTGATGCAATGCTTGGAACTTCAATATATCCATCATTATAGAGAACGATTACAGCACCAGCCTTGAGTGTACCTGTAAGAACTCCGCCAGAAACTTTATATTGTGTTGTTCCGTCTGCTCTGTCTGTATATGTACCATCTGCAAGAGATGTCTTGACATTAAGCTTATATTCCTTATCGCTGCCGTTTACAACAACTGCACCCTTTGTGCCTCTTTCGATAAGGAGAACTTTCTTTGTATCGTCAGGGTTGATGAGCTTTTCACCTTGACCGACCATAGCATTTCTGAATCTGTTTACGGCAACAACTGTTGCATCTTTATAGAAAGGATTTCCGGCTGCACCAATTCTATTCATTGTACCCCACATATTATCGGCTGTTGCACCATAAGGTCTGTCATAGAAAAGCGGTGTTCCGTTCTTTCTTGCACAAATAATTGCCCATGCCCTGATAACTTCGTTATCATCTACTGTTTTATAAGAACCGTCATTGCAGTAGTTATCGTGAGATTCTACCCATGTTACGGCGGTAGGATTGTCTGCGGAAATCTGTAAATTTTCCATCTTTGAAGCAAGAAGATTGCCTGAATTTATAGATGAACGAATGGTTGCACCATATGAACTTGCTGTTGTAGCGCCAATTACTTTTTGATATTCTTCGATTCTATCGTTATCCCCCTGAAGAACTTCGCCATAGTTAAATATTTTATCAGCGTTTTTAACCTCTGAGATAACACGAGTCCAGAAATTATTTTCTTTAGACTTGCTGTCCTTAGGGTCATCCGGAAGTCCGATATGCTTTGCCGTATCATATCTGAAACCGTCTGCACCGCAATCGATACAATCATTAAGATACTTTATAAAGTAATCCTGGAAATCCTTGTTTTCGGTATTTACATCAGGAAGTCCGCCCATCTGACCTGTTGTACACTCAAAGCGGTCGCCCCACTTTGTAATTTCCTTAAAGCCGTTTGCGTGATAAAGATTTTCCTTGCCGCCGACAGCGTCAAGAAGATTTTTATTTACTTGGTCAAGCTTTGGTGTTGTGTGGTTCGGCACTACATCAACGATAACCTTAATGCCATATTTATGAGCCTCATCGCACATAGCCTTAAATTCGTCCTTTGTGCCAAGCTGATAGTTACCGATTGTCCAGTCTGTTGGCTGATAATGATAATACCACTTACCCTCGCCGCTTATCTGCATACCGCCATTTTCTCCAACAAGACACTCGTTAATTGGTGAAGTCTGAATTGTAGAATAGCCTGCATAAGCTATATCCTGCATACTTTCTTTTACAGTATTAAAAGACCAGCACCAAGCGTGGAGAATTGCACCATCTTTTATGTTATCTGTCAAGCCATAATTAACGCTTGCTTTTTCTGTATTGCTTTCTGTTGTAGACTGTGTTGTGCTTGTGTTAGACTCATTATTATCAGTATTACCCTTACAGCCAACTGCTGAGCCTACAAGCATTGCTGCAAGAATAAACGCAATACCCGATTTTAAAAAGCCATTCTTTTTCATATTAACCTCCTATAAATTTTGGAAATATTTTTATAGTAATTATGACATATTTCTAATTTAAATTCAAGACCCTTTAAAAAATATAGCAGAATGAACAGTAAAAATATATAAATAAGGAGTGGCCATTATTTCCGACCACTCCTATTCATAAAGCTTATTTTTCTACAAAATCAGAGATACTTTCTTCACTATTTTCAATATCTTTCTTAATCAAAGCAAGAATATACTGCTTAATAGTAATATCCTCCATTACAGTTTTAATCTTAATTTTTTTATAAAGTTCGCTGTCAATCTTAAAGTTTATCGCTTTCTCCATACTTAACCACCCTTTAATAATTATATTTTAATCTATAAATAATATATAACCAACAACTCAATAAATTGCATATATAATTTTCTACAATTCCATATAACTATACTTCTCAAAACAAACTTTAAGCATAGTTAAAAAGTATTCGTTATACTACAAATTGTAATACATTTTGGCAATTTTGTCAACTGTATTTTTTACATTTTTAATGTTTTAAGTATAGTAAGCTTTTTGTAGCATATATTATTTAATCTAAAAATCTTACAATTTGTATTGGAGGTGATAGTAATGGCAGAAAGCAAGCTAACCATTAAAAAACGCAATCCACTAAAGGGTGAAGACGGAAGCAAGGTTATTTCAGTTCGAATAAAAGACGAAATCATACATCGTCTTGACGAGCTTGCAAAAGAGACAAATCGCTCCAGAAATGAAATAATTGGAATTTTGCTTGAGTTTGGGCTTGATAATGTTGAGGTTGAATAATGCAATCATATATTATAATGCAAAAAGGAACGGGTTTAAACCGTTCCTTTATTCTTTCTGAGAATTTATACGTCTATAAATCAAGATAGTCAATGAACATATAATCAATAGTATACTTATCCACTGAGATGTAGATATTCCAAAGAGAAAACCTCTTATTTCATCTCCTCGGAAAAATTCTGTTGTCATTCTTAATATTCCATACATAAAAAGATATAGCAGAAAAAGAGTTCCCTTTCTAAGCTTTTTATATGAAAGAAATAGCAATATTGCAAATATTATTAAATCTCCGGCACTCTCAATTAACTGTATTGGTAATCTTATTACACCATTAGCCTCTGGAACATTCGGATTATTATAAACAACGCCCCAACTACATTCTATGCCATAGCAACAACCGCCCAAAAAGCACCCCACTCTGCCAAATGCATGGAACAAAGGTATCGCAGGAGCATATATATCAGCATAAAACATTGTATCAAGCTTTTGTTTTTTGCAATAAATTACACCAAGAATAATTCCACCTATAAGTCCGCCATAAAATACCATTCCGCCCCAAATATCCGTAGTATAAAACCAAAAATTCTGCCACGAGCTGAAAACCTTGTCAAGGTGCATTATGCACCACCATATCTTGTCTAAGTGAGTTATTCCATAGAGTATATGAGCGCCTATAAATGCACCTATAAAAGCCATTGCCGGTATATTTATAAGCTGTGTACGGTCAATATCTTCTCTCCGTCTTACTCTAAACCATATATATATAACTGCTAACGCTATTCCCAAAATAGCTGATATGCCGTAGCTTGGAATATTTATTCCAAAAATATTTATTGCAGGAAACATAACTCAAAAACCTCTTAAAAAAGAAGCGTTCATAAACTATGAACGCTTCTTTTTGATTTTAATAGGATTAATCTAAACCCTAATATCATTTACAAACTGATATCAGCTTAATTTTTACCAATTATAATTATATTTATAAGTAGTATAAGGAGCAGAATTTACTGCATTAATAGCTGATATTGTGCAGATAAGGCAACCAGCGCCACAAACAACAGCGATGATAGAGCATACGAGACCTGCTATTGCAAGACCATTTTGCTTTAAGCCTACTTGTTTACTCTTATTGCCTGACATAATGGCAAGAACTATACCTATAATACCAAGGATAGCACCAACGCCCCAACACCAGCCTGTGCAAAGACCGATAATACCGAGAACCATAGAAGCTATACCCATACCCTTGCCCGGGTCTTCTGGGTTTTGATTTGGATATTGTGGCTGATACTGTGGCTGTTGATATTGTGGTGGCTGATATGACTGCTGTGGATACTGTGGTTGCTGATATTGTTGAGGGTTTTGCTGATTTTGTGGGTCCTGTGGATAATTATTCATAACAACATCTCCTAAAAAATATATATAAATTATAATATAATATGAATAATCGTGTCAAGCTATTTCTTGTATTTTTTTACCTTTTCTGCTATTTTATTACTAAAGAGACAGCTCAAGGGAGACACTTCATAAGGAAGTAGTCTCCCTTAGGCTTTTGTAATAAGTCAGAATGATTGGATTGTAGGTGTAATTTATTATGGTGATTACTATATTCCCTACTGAACTGTTTCTGATAGTGAGCAGTATTCTATCGGTATTTTGGGACTAAGGCATAAGAGATAATTGCAAAAACAAATACCACCGTCTTATCACAAGTGGCAAACTTAACTCATATCTTAACAATATTGATTTATTGGCAGCCAAAACAGAAAATAAGCTTATTGACTAAATGGCAAAAGAACAAAGCATCACATAAAAATTAAAAGTTAATGATATTATGACTTGGGTTGGAACTATAAATAATATCAGAAATTAAGTTAATAAGTATATAAAGAAATCATAACTTTATATTCAAGTAAAATACAACAGGAATCCTGCCGTATTCAGCCTGTAGAAACATCAACTGCTTTTTAATGTTTCATTTAATTTAAAGTTTTATCGCATACTCCAATATCAAATTTTTAATACGATAATAATAAACAATATGTTCCATAGTTTCTTTAACCTCACTAATGCCGAGCTGTTGTTTTTCTTCGGTATCACATTCAATCATTAATGCTCTTTTTATATTATACTCAAGCCATTCAAGACGACCAAAATTGCTGTAATATAATGTTTCAAAATCAATATTTTTATTAAGTTGACTATTTTCAAAATATGAATTTATAAAAGTATTAAACAAATCAAAGTTAATATTACAGCTTTCATACCCTGACCAACAAAGCGCAAGTTCAAAAAGCTCAAGATATGGATTTGAATAGCCCAAACATTCCAAATCAATCAGTTTAAATTCATCGTTACTCCAGAGAACATTTTTGCTATCCATATCATTATGGCAAATTGCTTTTACAGGTGGTATATTTTTTATTGCTTGATTGCCTTTATTCATACTCTCATTCAGAATATCAATTTTATCTTTTATAATATCATAAATCGGCGAATTACAGATTCGAGCAAGGTCAATATATTTTTGCCAATCAATATGAATTTCAGGTCGATTATACATTTCATTTTTCAAATCAATGTTATGTATCTCTGCAAGAGCTTTAGCAATTTTTTTGCAGTGCTCAACAGTGATTTCTCCGTCTTTCAAAGTTTTGCCGTCATACCAATCAAAAACATAATAATATTGATTGCCTAACTTTTGCATTTTACAGCCGTTAAATTCCAGAGAATAAACTGCTTGAATATTATTTTGCTCAAGTATATTCTCAAATCGTTCTGCGTTTTTGTAATTTTCGAGAGCGTCAAGTCGTTTCATAACATTGGGATTTAACAGCTTTATAACATAAGCCATTTGGTCGGTCACTACCTTAAACATTCGGTGCATAAATCCGCCTGTTAATTGACTTGTATCTGTAACTTTTCCTAATTGCAAATCACCTGCAATTTGATTAATTAGCTCATTTGTGTTCATATTTTCCACGCTTGTCTAAAATCGCTTATTGATTGATAATACTAATTTCTGTCATAATTCAAAGTGAGATTATTTATTAGCAAGGTTAGTTTTTATATCATTAAAAATATTTATTTGATATTTGCTTAAAACCAAGCTTTTCATAAATATATATTGCATAAGGTGTGTTAGTAGTAAGTGTAATATCGGTAAAACCTTTTGTTTTTGCGAATTTCAGCAAATAATCGATGACTTGCTATTGATAACCATTATTACAGTAATTTAGCTTAGTATACACGCTGACTAAAAACAATATCTAACTTTTTTATCGCTTATTTGCGGCAACTCCGAAAGTTATTTTAATGCAGCCATAGCAATCGATTTATCATAAATATACATAACCACAAAGAAAATTGATTTGTTCAATTTATCTTCTAAATGTTTATTTGTGCAAATTTGTTTAAATAGCAAAAATCCTTTTTTAAAATATTGCTCCAATCTTCAATTTGCATTTCGATTCTTAATGCAACAATATCATTAATGTTATCAAAATTTGGATTCTATGTCAATAATTTGGGTAAAGAACAGAGCAGAATTCTACAGCTAATGCAAAAAGGACGGCTCAAAGCCGCCCTTTTTAACTTATTATTTATCTTTTTCAAATTCTGAAAGCAAACGATTAATTCTATCCATATCAACACCATCTGTTGTTGGTGTATATGAAGACTTACTTGGTGCTGGAATTTTTTCGCTTGCTATATCAGGATTGCTGTCTGTTAATGTAGTAGCCTCTGCTACATGGTTTCCTTTAACAATCGGTTCAGGCTCCGGTTCTTGTTCTGCTGCTTGTGGTAATTCCACCTCAGGTTCCTGCGTTTCGAGGCTGTTTTGAAGTACGCTGTGAAGTGCATCTGCATGAGAAGCAACTCCCGCTTCCTCCTGCTTAGGCTCTACACTTGCAGCAGGTTCAGAAAGAATGGTTTCTCTGCGAATGTGCGGTGCAGATTTTCCGAAAGAAGCTATATCCTCAAAAGAGCTATAAGCTTGTTCTTCTAGAACATCAGATTTTTCATTAGGTTCAGATTTTTCTGCTTCCTCAAGTTCTTCAGCCTGCTTATGAAGATACTGTTTACCAGCCTTGCTTGTAATTTCTACAAGAAGCGAAATTGTATAGAAGCAAAGGAGTATGTCTGAAACTTTCATAATCATATCATCTATTTTAAAATTACCTGAAATGATAGCGGAAACTACAACATCAGCTCCATATGCAAAGCACGCACAAATCATAGGTGCTCCGAATAAAAACAAAGATTTTATACAGCTTTTCTTCAAACCTGCAAACATAACTGCATGATAGTAGATAAATAACGCTGCAATAGCAACAGCAACTATATCAAACATTTCTGAGCTTTGAACTGAAACTTTTGTATATTCAAAGAAAAGATTTATAAGTCTTAATGCGAACATTACTGGAACTATAACCGTAAATAACGGCTTTGTCTTTATAAGATTTCTGCCGATAAGTGATGAAACAGATTCCATAAGGAATACTCCACCGGCTAAAAGTTCAAAAAGTTTTGTTATGGTATATAAAATCACATTATTATCTTCAGGAACATTTGAAATGGACATAAATCCAAGTATGCCATGAGTAATAAAGCAAATTGAAATCAGCAAGCCGAAAAAGCCTGCAAAGAAATTTTTCCCAATATCATAATTTTGCGGGGTTTCTCTATCGAGAATAGTAAGAACCGCTCCCACAATAAGTCCTAAAATAATTAATCCAAAAATAACTATTGAATACATAGACTTATCGAGGAAGAATTCTCCCCCATTATTAATAACGACAGAACGCCATACACCCAAACCAAGAGATGCGACCGCCGTTATTATAAGGACAATCCAATTATATTTAATTTTCATTCAATTAGCACTCCTTTTTAAATTTGTACGGTAAATGCACCAGTGATATTCTTATATTTTATACCAAACCGCCGATAATTGCAATGTTACGCACAACAAAAAAAGGATTTTTTATTAAATGTTTATATTTCAACGGTATATTTAGTCTATTGTACGTTCGTCAAGAGGAATATATCCCGTAGATTTAACCATAGAACGATATGCCGGACGAATGATTCTTCCGCCGTATGTAATCTCCTCAATTCTGTGAGCACACCAGCCTGCAATTCTCGAAACAGCAAAAATCGGAGTAAAGAGGTCGCTCTCAATTCCAAGCATATCATACACAAAGCCAGAATAAAAGTCAACATTTGCACAGATAACCTTCTTGCTGCCCTTTACATTATCAAAAACACTTGGAACAAGTTTTTCTACTCTTTTATAGAACTCGTAAATATCACTCATACCCTTTTCGGCAGAAAGCTTTTCGGCATTTTTCTTGAGGATTTTTGCTCTTGGGTCAGAAAGAGTATAAATTGCATGACCAAAACCATAGATAAGACCTGAACCATCGCCGGCGTCCTTATTAATAATCTTTCCAAGATAGTCAGAAATTTCTTCCTCATCCGTCAAATCCTTGATATTATCAAGAAGTTCATCCATCATATGCTTAACCTTAACATTAGCGCCGCCATGACGAGGACCTTTAAGTGAACCAATAGCTGCTGAAATAGCAGAATATGTATCTGTGCCTGAAGATGAAAGCACTCTTGTTGTAAATGTAGAGTTATTACCACCGCCATGTTCTGCGTGAAGTATCATACATAGGTCAAGGAGCTTTGCTTCGGAATCTGTAAATTTGCAATCCGGACGCAAAGCGTGAAGAATAGATTCACTCGTAGAAAGACTCTTATCAATCGGGTGAAAATACATACTCTTATTCTCAAAATGTCTGCGTTTAACCTGATAAGCATAGGTCATAATTGTAGGCAAACAAGCTATAAGAGAAATAGACTGACGAACTATATTCTCAAGAGAGTTATCATCTGGGTTATCATCAAATGAATACATAGCGAGTACAGAACGGGCAAGCTTATTCATAATATCCCTTGAAGGCGCTTTAAGAATCATATCCTCAGCGAAATTTTCCGGCAAATCTCTTGCTTCCGAGAGAAAGTATTTGAGCATTTCAAGCTGTTCCTTGGTCGGCAATTTACCGAACATCAAGAGCCAAGCCGTTTCCTCATAGCCAAATCTGTTTTCTGCTATGCAGGCATCTATAATATCATTAACATCTATTCCACGATATGTAAGCTTACCCTCGTCAGGAATCTTAACGCCGTCATCTACTAAAAAGCCATGAACATTACAAATTCTCGTAAGGCCCGCCATAACGCCTGTGCCATCGGGGTTTCTAAGACCTCTCTTAACATTATAGGTAGTATAATCTTCCTGAGTAAACCCGTTATTCTGACGATATTCTTCGCATAATTGTGATAATCTATTAGTGAAGTCAGTGCTTGCAAGTGTCATAAGACAACGCCTCCGATTTATATTCTTAAAAGTATTATCGATACTCTGCCGACAATACGCCATAAATTATATTTTATTCTAATTACTTTATGCTGTCAAGAAAGTAAGAGTACACGAAAAAATATTCATTACTTTACATAATTAGCCATAGCGGAATTTATAATTTATTGTCAGTTTTTTGCAAGAATTCGCTTGTTAAAATTCAAAATAAAATCTTTAGAAACGATTTATTCGGAATATACCCTATCGTTATTGAAACAATTCTGATAAATTCTTTCATTTATATATCAAAAGGGAGGAAATTATGAAAATCAAGCGTGAATTTTTAATCTGTACAGCTATTTTTGTTTTAATGGCAAGCTTGCCGCTTTTTGCGATTGGTGCTTCATATGGTGTGGACAAGTCTGCAAACACCGATATGTCTGCCGTTTCATCAGATGTCAAAAGTTCTAAACCTGAAAACAAAGCTGAAAAAACTTCTTCTAAAGCCGAATCTAAAAAAGCTGAAAGCAAGGCTACATCATCAGTTTCCGAAAGCTCACAGGAAAGCCATGTTGAAGTAAGCAACGGCGATAAAATATCTGCCGATGGAAAATTTAAAATTCTCGACACTTCTACTAATGAAGTTCTTACACTTACAGACGAAGAATTTTTAATCGGAGCAGTTGCCGCAGAAATGCCTCCAAGCTATGAAACAGAGGCCTTAAAGGCTCAATGCGTTGCTACATACACTTGTTATGCTAAAAAAAGAGCCGATGAGAGAGACAATCCCCACGAAGAATTGAACGGTGCAGATTTTTCGGCTGATTTATCAAAAAAACAAGTTTATCTTACGCCGGACCGAATGAAAGAAGACTGCGGAGAAAACTACGAAGAAATTTATTCAAAATATAAGGGTGTTGTCGAATGTGTAAAAGGCGAGGTTTTAACCTATAAAGG
Organism: Pseudoruminococcus sp.; assembly: GCF_047012705.1. Classification (NCBI taxonomy): domain Bacteria; kingdom Bacillati; phylum Bacillota; class Clostridia; order Eubacteriales; family Acutalibacteraceae; genus Pseudoruminococcus; species Pseudoruminococcus sp. The sequence goes on from NZ_JBKXNW010000010.1 coordinate 104,502, forward strand.
CGAACTTATCACCTGTACTTATTTTGCAATTTCAAGCGGAAAAACTGATAGCTTTAAGGATATTTTCGGCAAGGATTTACCTTATCTTACAGCAGTTTCAAGTCCTTATGACGCCTTTGCACCAAATTATAAATCCGAAAAAAATATTTCCGAGGAGGATTTCAAGAAAGCTTTTGAAAAAAGTTCAGATAAGGTTGATTTTTCAGAAAAAGCTGATAAATGGATTAGCAATATTAAATTGACAGATTCAGGAAGTGTTAAAAGCATTAAAATCGGAGGTATTGAATTTAGCGGTAGTAAAGTAAGAGAAATTTTGGGATTAAGAAGTGCTTGCTTTAGCATTAAGTATGACAATGAATTTCAGTTTGAAGTTAAAGGCTATGGGCATAATGTTGGAATGAGCCAATACGGAGCGAATGAAATGGCTAAGGAGGGTATCGGATATAAAGGAATATTGGAGCATTATTATAAGGTAAAATTATAAAAACAAAAAATTTCTCTTACTCTTAATAATATTTAATCTACTATCTTACAAAAAAATTTAATTTTCCTCTTGTATTTCTTGCATAAATAATCTATAATATGTTATAAATTATTATGCAATTATCTTTGCGAATTTTCTTAGATTCTTGCCTACCTACGAAAGGAGAATTAAACCCGTATGAAACAATATAATGCAAAAAATATCCTTAACATCGCTATTGCCGGTCATAGTGGTTCCGGTAAAACTTCTCTTGCTGAAGCTATTATCTATACCTGCGGCGGCTCGGAACGCCTTGGTAAAGTATCTGAAGGTAATACCGTACTCGACTGCGACCCTGAAGAAATTAAAAGAAAAAGCTCTGTTGTAGCGGCTACCGCTCCTGTAGAGTGGAAAAATCATAAAATAAATCTTATAGATACCCCAGGATTGTTCGATTTTGAAGGCGGTCTTTATGAGGGTGTTCGTGCCGCAGATTCAGTTCTTATTAATGTTTCCGGCAAGAACGGCGTTTGCGTTGGTACCGAAAAAGCTGTTGCCGCCGCCGATAAGCGTGGGCTTACAAAGATTTTCTTCGTAAACGGCCTTTGCGATGAGAGTGCAAGATTCTACCGTGTATTTGAAAATCTTAAGGCATCATTCGGTCCGTCCGTCTGCCCTGTTGTTGTTCCCTATATAGTTGACGGTCAGGCAGATTGCTATATCAATCTTCTTGAGTATAAAGCATATAAATATGAGAACGGAAAAATCACAACCGTTCCGCTTCCTGATATGGGAACTCGTCTCGAAGGTCTCAGAACCGCTATTTGCGAGGCTGTCGCCGAAACAAGTGACGAAATGTTCGAGAAATATTTTTCAGGCGAAGAATTCACTCCTGAGGAAATCATTGTCGGCGTAAGTAAGGGCGTTAAAGAGGGTAAAATCAGCCCTGTATTCTGTGGTGACGCACTCCTTACATACGGTATCGAACAGCTTTTGAATGGTCTTATATGGCTTGCTCCTTCTGCTGAAGATAAATCTGAAGAGCTTGCACTTGATACCGAGGGTAATCCTGTTGAGCTTTCCGTAAACGAAAACGCTCTTCCTGCTGCAATAGTTTTCAAAACTGTTGCAGACCCATTTGTCGGCAAACTATCTTACTTTAAGGTTATTTCAGGAAAAATCTCTCCTGAAACTCCTATTATGAATATGCGTACAGGTACGATTGAGCGTTTGACCAAGGTTATGACTATCTGTGGCAAAAAGCTCATTGATACTCCATATATTACCGCCGGCGATATAGGTGCGGCGGCCAAATTACAATCTACCAATACAGGCGATACTCTTTGTGCTCCTGCAAGAAAGGTTATTCTTGAGGATATTGAATATCCTGAACCTTCTTATTCTAAAGCAGTTTATCCAAAGAATAAAGGCGATGAAGAAAAGGTCGCCCAAGGCTTGTTAAGGCTTTCTGAAGAAGACCCAACAATTCACTTTAAAACCAATAACGAAACTCACGAAATGATTCTTACTGCTCTCGGTGAACAGCATATTGATGTCATTGTCTCCAAATTAAAAAGTAAATTTGGTGTTGAGGTAACGCTCAGCACACCTAAGGTAGCTTATCGTGAAACTATCCGCAAAAAAGTTAAAGCACAGGGCAAACATAAGAAACAAACTGGCGGTCATGGTCAGTTTGGCGATGTCTGGATAGAATTTGAGCCATTTGACGGCGATTTTGAGTTTGATGAAAGAGTTGTCGGCGGTGCTGTACCAAAAGGCTTCTTCCCTGCTGTTGAAAAAGGATTGCGTGAGTGTATGCAGAAAGGCCCTATTGCTGGATATCCTGTTGTTGGTGTTAAAGCTACTCTTTATGACGGCTCTTATCACCCTGTCGATTCCTCCGAAATGTCCTTCAAAATGGCTGCGGCTATCGCATTCAAGACAGCTATGGAAAGTGCAGACCCGATTCTCCTTGAACCAATCGGCACATTAAAAGCTACTGTACCTGATTCCGCAATGGGCGATGTTATGGGCGAAATCAATAAACGCCGAGGTCGTGTTTATGGTATGAATCCTGCCGGAAACGGTTATCAAACAATCGAGGCAGAAATTCCTATGGCAGAAACGAGTGATTTTTCAACCTTCATCCGACAGGCAACTCAAGGCAGAGGTCATCATACGATAGAATTCCTACGCTACGACCCAGCTGCTAATCAAAAATAATTTATAGAGTGTAAGAATATATTTATATTCCTCCCATACAAAAACCGCACGAAGTATTTAACTTTCGTGCGGTTTTGTTTAAAAATCCAGTTTTTATAGATTGACATATATTTTCTTATGTTATATAATATAGATAAGGATAGAGCGTATCACAAAACGGTCGCTCCCAAATGTAAGTTGTTTATGAAATAACCGCCTTATTTGGTCGTGGGGCGGTTATTTCCTTTTATTATCATTGAAAAGCTTGATAATAGCAATTATCAATATACCAAACTGAATTAAATCAGACCAAGTAATATAACTTTCCATATGTAACACCCCCATTTCTGGGAGCAGGATTGACCGCCTATCGTTGTGATACGCTCTATGTTTGATTATATTATAATGTGTAATATCTTGTCAACAAAAATACCGCCTTGCTTAAAGCATAGGCGGTATTTTTGTATCAGTAAGATATTATTTTTTCTTAAAGCTATCCTTTAAAGATACTGAGCGGTTAAATACTGGTTTTTCCAGTGTACTGTCTTTATCAACGCAGAAATAGCCAAGTCGCATAAACTGATATGATTTCGGTGCTTCTGCACTTGCCATAGCTGGCTCAACCTTGCAGTTTGTGAGAATTTCAAGAGAATTTGGATTGAGATAATCAAGAAAATTCTTATCGCCGACATCTGGGTCAGGAACAGTGAAGAGATTATCATAAAGACGGACTTCTGCTGTAGCGGCTGTCTTTGCGTCAACCCAATGGATAGTACCCTTGATTTTTCTGCCGTCAGGAGCATTTCCGCCTCTTGTTTCGGGGTCGTATTCTGCATAAACCTCTATAACATTGCCGTTTTCGTCCTTTTTACAACCTGTGCATTTTACGATATAGGTTGTTTTAAGACGAACCTCATTTCCTGGAAACATTCTGAAATATCCCTTTACAGGTTCCTCCATAAAGTCATCTTGCTCTATAAAGAGTTCACGAGAAAATGTTACTGTTCTCGTGCCGTCCTTTGGACGATTTGGATTATTCTCAACTTCAAAGGTTTCTGTCTTATCCTCTGGATAGTTTGTAATAATAAGCTTTACAGGGCGAAGAACTGCCATTGTACGCTGTGCAGTTTCGTTCAAGTCCTCACGCAAACAATGCTCAAGGAAGCTATATTCAACTGTGCTTGTAGCCTTTGCAACACCTATTCTTTCGCAGAAATTCCGGATAGATGCAGGTGTATAGCCTCTTCTTCTCAAACCGCAGAGAGTAGGCATTCTTGGGTCGTCCCAACCGTTTACATAATTTTCCTCAACAAGCTTACGGAGCTTTCTCTTGCTCATAACTGTATTGTTAATACCAAGCCTTGCAAATTCAATCTGTCTTGGCTTTGAAGGTACAGAAATATTATTTATAACCCATTCATAAAGTGGACGGTGGTCCTCAAACTCAAGTGAGCAGAGAGAATGAGTAATACCCTCAAGTGCGTCTTCAATAGGGTGTGCAAAATCATACATAGGATAAATGCACCATTTATCGCCTGTGCGGTGGTGCTTAATTCTGTTTATACGGTAAAGAACAGGGTCACGCATATTAAAGTTGCCTGATGTAAGGTCGATTTTTGCACGAAGAGTCATTTTTCCGTCAGGGAATTCTCCGTTTTTCATACGCTCAAAGAGGTCAAGGCTTTCTTCAATAGGTCTGTCACGATAAGGACTTTTTGCTGGGTGGGATAAATCGCCACGATTTTCACGCATTTCCTCAGGTGAAAGCTCGCAAACATAAGCCAAACCCTTTTTAATAAGCTCAATAGCAAATTCATACATCTTATCGAAATACTGCGATGCAAAGTAGAATCTATCTTCCCAACTAAAGCCAAGCCATGCAATATCCTCTTTTATAGCATCAACATACTCGACATCTTCTTTGGTTGGGTTTGTATCGTCCATTCTGAGGTTACACTTTCCTCCAAAGCGTTCTGCTGTTCCGAAGTTTATGCATACAGCCTTTGCGTGACCTATATGCAAATATCCGTTAGGTTCAGGCGGAAATCTTGTATGAACCTCTTTACCCTCAAATCTGCCGCCCTCGGCTATATCTTCCTTAATAAAGTCGTGGATAAAGTTACCGGCGACTTCATTTTCTAAAATTTCATCTGCCATAATTCTGTACTCCTTTTTATACTCCAAACTCAAATTTATTTTTCTCTAAATATATAAATTTCAGTTCATCATTAATTCTTTTCTCTTTAAAAGCAATGTACCCAAGTTTTTCATACATTAGAATATTATTAACACTTCGAGTGCTTGTAAACAATTCATATCTTTTATTCGGATAATATTTTTCAATTTTAGAAAGCAGCCTTGTTCCGATTCCTTTTCTTTGCTGTATTGGATGAACCATAAGCTTACCTATATAAACGGTTTCATCCTCGCAGTATGCTCTTACAGAACCTATAATCACACCGTCATCTACTGCTTTTAGTATAATACCCTTATGAAATTCTTCACGAACTTCATAAATGGTCTGTTTAAGGGGAGGAATATCAGAGCTGTTAAACAATTTTGCTTCACTTTGATAAGCAAGATATTGTAAATTAAGGATTTCCTGCAAATCCTCTTCATTTGCTCTTGAAATTTCCATGTATAACCCTCCGGTCAAAATATCAGCCAAAAAAGACTTTAATTAAACTTTGCTTTTCAATTGAACTTTGCAAGACCTGCATTAAGTCTTCTCAAGGATTCCTCTCTACCGAGAATATCAAGAATTTCAACTGCTCCGCCCGGTGTAACAGTCATTCCGGAGGCGGCAATTCTTACAGGCCACATTGCTGTACCATTCTTAATACCTTGCTTTTCAGCAAAAGCTATAAGGCAATCGTGAATTGAATCAAAATTCCACTCGCTGAGAGCTTCAAGCTCTTCAATAGCCGCCTTTAAGATTACAGGTGAATTTTCGAGATTAGTCTTACTCTTCTTATTGACAAAAAGCTCCTTGTCATATTCAGGCTGTTCCTCAAAGAAAGCTACTTTCTCAGGAATATCCGTAAGCTTTGTTGTACGCTTTTGAAGTATAGAAGCAATTTTCACGAAATCAAGCGGTTTTTTGATAACTTGCTCGAAATATGGCTTTGCCACTTCTGCAAACTGCTCTACTGTCATAGCCTTGATATACTCACCGTTGAACCATTCCAATTTATCATAGTCAAATACAGCCGGAGATTTGCTTATACCGCTTATTTTGAAAATTTTTGTAAGCTCTTCAAGAGTAAATATTTCTGTATTATCTTCAGGACACCAGCCGAGAAGTGCAATATAGTTAATGATTGCCTCCGGCAAATATCCTTCATTTGTCAAATCCTCAAAGCTTGTTGCACCGTGACGCTTAGAAAGCTTTGATACAGATCCATCCTCATTCTTACCCATAATGAGTGGAAGATGAATATAAGTAGGAATTTCCCAGCCGAAATCCTCATAGAGAAGATTATATTTCGGTGTAGAAGACAGATACTCGCAACCTCTTACAACATGGGTAATATTCATAGTATGGTCATCAATAACATTAGCGAAGTTGTATGTCGGGAAACCATCTGCTTTTATAAGAATCTGGTCTTGAAGCTCAGAATTTTCAACTGTAATTGTTCCAAAAACAGCATCCTCGAAGGTAGTGCTGCCCTCAAGTGGCATTTTCTGACGAATAACATACTCCGCACCACTTGCAAGAAGTCTTTCAACTTCTTCCTTTGGCAAATCGCGGCAATGTCTGTCATATCCTGTACCGAATTCATCATTATCCTTGAGTGATTGAAGTCTTTCCTTAGAACAGAAACAATAATAAGCCTTACCCTCTTTTACAAGCTGTTCAGCATAAGGAAGATACATTCCGAGTCTTTCGCTCTGAACATATGGTCCGAAATCTCCGCCTACATCAGGACCTTCATCGTGTTTAAGTCCGGCTCTTTCGAGTGTTCTATAAATGAGGTCAACTGCTCCTTCGACCTTGCGTTCTTGGTCTGTATCTTCAATTCTAAGAATAAACTTACCACCCTGAGATTTTGCAACAAGATACTCATAAAGGGCTGTTCTGAGGTTTCCTACATGCATAAAGCCTGTTGGGCTTGGTGCATATCGTGTTCTTACTGTATCAGACATAATTTTCCGTCCTCCGCTATATAAAATTTAATCTATTTTTTATTATACCAAATTATTCAATATAATCAAGTAGTGAGTGTCGACCCACGGTGAAGACGCGGTGCGTGACCGTACAGGACAAGATGCGTAATCGCTCGATATTTGCGGCAGTAGTTGGTTGCCGCGGTTAAATAAATTAGCAATGAACTACAACTTATCTAATAAACTTCTCTAAGACACTTAAAAGTTTTGCTCAAGGCAGCGAGCCGCCGCTCCGCAAGACGCGTTCTACTTTTTTGTTAAATTAACGCTTATTATTCGCGTCCAAGTTTGTTAAACTAAAAGTTTTGCTCAAGCTTTTTCAAAAGCTTGCAGGGTTGAGGGACGGAGTCCCTCATAGGTTTTAAGGGCAACGCCCTTAACATCTCTTTATCCCCAAAGGGCGGACAAAGTCCGCCCTCATTGACTAATATTGCTAACAAAAGAATTTTTAATAGGCAAGACAGGTTAAGAACTTCACCCTTAAAACCCACCAAAGGCTCGAGTGAAACTTTTATTTGTCTTATTAAGGGTTGGTTTCCTCTATTTCTAATATTACCCCCGAATTTTCAAGATAAGTTACTGTGAAAGGTCCTCCTCTGGCGGCAATATCGTGCATTTCGCCAAATACAGATAAATTTGCCGCTCTGCCATAAAGTTCCTTGCCGTCAGGAAGTTTAAATTTATAATACACGCTCATTTGAAAGCAATTTCCCCATATTTCAAAGCTTGGAACGATTTCAACTGTTTTATACGCTCTGCGGTCTATATCCTTTTTTGCGGCATCTCGCATATCAAGCGGAAGTCCTTTTAATTGCTTTAATGCGTATTCTTTCGTCATATATTGTCACCTCTAAAAATCAAACGGATTTTTTCTTGCTTTTGCGTTCTCTGAGTTCTTTAAAAAATCTGCTCAAAAGCTCCGCACATTCATTTTCCATAACTCCGGAAATAAGCTCCGGCTTGTGATTATAAGGCAATTCAAAGAGATTTACAACTGATGCACACGAGCCTGCCTTTTTGTCGAACGCTCCGAATACAACACGCTTAATCCTTGAATTTATAATCGCACCCGTACACATTGGGCAAGGCTCAAGCGTAACATATAAATCGCATTGCCAAAGCCTCCAACCGCCTAATTTCGTGCAAGCCTCATCTATTGCAATAAGTTCTGCGTGACGCAAGGCATTTTTATCGGTTTCACGGAGATTATGACCTCGCCCGACAATCTCACTGTCTTTGACGACAACTGCACCGACAGGAACTTCTCCTATTTCATAGGATTTCTGTGCCTCTGCTAAAGCCTCAAGCATAAATTCTTCATCAATGCTCACCTGCCGTCATCTCCTTGCTTAAAAATAAATCATAATTATATTTATAATTTCTATGACGAATAAAATTATTATCATTGGGTTTGTAAAAGCCGTTTTAAATGATAAAATATCCGATTTTTGCGGTTCTTGCGGAAATATTATTTTTCGTTTTAGCTTTATAACCACCAAAATTATCACCGAAAGCAAAATACAAATTCCGATTGCCACATTATATAAACCTTGAAACAATCCACAAGTTATGGTAAGAGCATTACACAAAAAATGCACTGTCATACACGAAATAAGCGAATTAGTCTTGATATATAAGCAGCCTAAAATTATTCCGCAAAGAAATGAATACATAACTGCCGTCAAGCTTGTATGCGACATCGCAAAAATCATAGCCGAAATAAGCACCGCAAATTTCGCCCCATATTCGCAAAATCCTCCTAAAATAAGTCCACGAAAAGCTATTTCCTCTATTATTGACGGGATAAATGCCATTGCAAGATAATCCAGCGGATTGAATATATAGCTTGAATTTGCGTCAATTCCTGTAGCATATGAAATTAAATTCGTCATGATATTGCACGAAAAGCATAGCACAAAAGCAAATACTGTAAATAAAAGCAAAGCCGACGCAGATATTTTTTGCTTAGTCGGCTTTTTAAGCTTTAACGGCTGTTTAAAAAAATATGCAAGTACAATAAACGGCAATAAATTTTTTGCAAAGGACAATAAAGCAAGTCTTGTAATATACATTTCCTGCGGAATAAGCGATACTAAGCCAGAAACCGCAATAATAGTTCCTACAATAAGCGACAGACCGACAAAATTCAGCCTGTTTTTTAAAGTTTTCACTGCTTGAGAACGCCTTTTTCAAGCATTTTCTGTGCGGCAAGAAGTACACCAAGCTTACCGCTGTGATAGTTCAATGCCCCCTGCATCCAAGCGGCATATGGCTCTCTGAGTGGAGCGTCTGCCGAAAGCTCTATTGACGCACCAAGTGTAAATGCACCAGCCGCCATAATAACCTGACTATCATATCCCGGCATATCCCAAGGTTCAGGAACTACAAACGAATCCACAGGCGCTCCCTGCTGTATACCCTGACAAAATGCGACAAGCTCCTTTTCTCCGCCAAGCATAATTGATTCGATAATATCCGCACGAGGCTCGTCATATCTTGGAGTAACTCCATAGCCGAAAAGCTCGAAAAATGCAGAAGCAAATATAGCTGTCTTGAGTGCCTCACCAGTTACATGAGGTGCATTGAATGCTCCCATAAATAATTCTCGATTGTGTCCGAGAGTACAGCCGATTTCCTTGCCAGTACCGGGAGTTGTAAGACGATACGAGCAAAGCTCTATTAAATCGTGTCTGCCTGCTATATAACCGCCTGTGGGAGCAATTCCTCCGCCCGGATTTTTAATTAGTGAACCTGCCATAAGGTCAACATTTCCGATAGTTGGCTCATATTCCTGTACAAATTCGCCATAGCAGTTATCAAGCATAACTATGCAGTTTGGTGCAAGCTCGTGTGCAAGCTTTGCGATTTTTTCGATTTCCTCACATCTTAGTGACGGACGGAGCGAATATCCCCTTGAACGCTGAATGTATACCATCTTAACATCAGGTGTGATTCTCTGTTTCATACCTTCATAATCAACTGTTCCGTCCGGTAAAAGGTCAAGTTGTTCGTAATTTATTCCGAAGTCAATAAGTGTACCTGTGTTGCCCGAAATAGTTTTGCCATCGCTTGTGATTCCGATTACACCTTGAAGTGTGTCATATGGTATGCCAGTAACCGAAAGCATAGTATCATTCGGACGAAGAACGCCAAAAAGCGCGGTAGTAATTGTATGCGTACCGCTTACGAAATTATATCTTACAAGAGCGTCCTCTGCATTCAGTGCAAATGCGAATACCTCGTCAAGAGCCTCTCGGCCTCTGTCGCCATATCCATAACCTGTACTTGCTGTGAAATGGCTTTCGCTGACTCTTGCATTCTGGAAAGCTTTCAGCATTTTTCGCTGATTAAGCTCTGTTATATAGTTAGTTTTCTGAAATGCCTCATTAGCCATTCCTTCCGCCTTTTCAGAAGCGGAAATTATCTTTTTATCAAAATCAAAATAATTCATACAATACCTCAAAAATTAAAAATTGCTTTCAGAGATTTAGGGGCGAACTGTGTTCGCCCGTTTGGTAGGAAAGTTTTAAGCCCTAAGTTCAGATTTATTCAACAATAAACCCCAATCTATTATAAAACCCAACTAATTCCTCTCTGCAAAAAACAAAAATATCTCTATCACCCAAAGATTCTACAATTTTCGCAACAAGCTTGCTTGCGTATCCCTTACCCCTACATTCGGGCAGACACGCAACTCCACTTATAATCGCACAATTATCCGTTTCAGCCGAGGTCATACAACAAGCGATAGCCTGTCCGTCAAGCCTATATGCCAGAACTCTCGACAAATTATGTCGTACCCTGTGCGACATATCGGGATAAAAACTATCAAAGTCAGGAACTTCAAAACCCTCTCCCCGACATCTTTCAAGAACGGAATAAATTTCCCTTATAGTAGGATTAATGTCTATATTATCGGAATTTTCAGTTTCAGATTTTCCGATACACTTCATCAAGACTTCTCCGTTCCAGTATTGAGGAAAAAGCTCCTTATCCGCAAAAACTGCGTTATATCCCACGGCATCAATAAATTCTAAAAGCTCATTATTGACATTTTCGCAGAAAATAGTAATATTGCCGTCCATTCGGGAGATTACCGCTCTCGGCTTGTTATCCTCAAGCTGAACCCAATGCTCTAAAAAGTGTTCACCTGTTCCATAGGCTAAAAGCTGTGAAAGTATTCGGCAAGCAAAGGGATTCGGCTTATCCAGATATTTTTCGGCTATGGCACGATTGCTTTCATCAACGAGTAAAATCATTTCCAGCCGCCAATTCTGCCGCAAGTTTAAGTGTGTCACAGACGGCTTGTAAGTCATCTCGACTTATAAGAGATGTTGAACTGTGTAAATATCTGCACGGAACTGAAATTGCCGCTGTACGCACTCCGCCCCTTGATTGGTGGATTGCTCCCGCATCGTTTCCTCCGGCAATTTTTGTCTTGGTTTGAACAGGGATTCCGGCTTGCTTTGCATTATCCATTATAAGCTTGTAAAGTGTTCTGTCATACATAGTTGCGCCGTCCATAAAAGAAACAACCGCACCCGAACCGACCGAGCATACTTTGTCAGCCCCAGAAACATCAGGAATATCCGAAGCTGTTGTAGCCTCAACAACAATAGCCACGGCAGGATTAAGTGTAAATGCCGCACCCTTTGCTCCACGCAGGCCGATTTCTTCTTGTACTACAAAGCTAAAGTATGTGTCATACTCAAGCTCACTTTGAAGCATTTCTATAAGAGCCATACAGCCAGCTCTGTCATCAATAGCCTTTCCGATTATGCGTTCATCAGCCTCAAAAACTGAATCAAAATAAACACAGTCACCGAGAGAAACGCATTTCTCGGCTTGTTCTTTAGTATCTGCACCAATATCTATATAAAGTGAATCTATGGAAGGATTCTTTGCTCTTTCGTCAGCTTTAAGCACATGAACAGGAACTGCACCAATTACACCGGGTAATTTGTTTTTACCGATAAGAACAGCCTTTCCGCAAGCGGCTTTTTTATCGATTCCGCCCACTGTGGCAAATTTCAGTGTACCATTACTTTCTATGTTAGTAACGATAAAGCCCACCTCGTCCATATGTGCCGAGATAAGAAGCTTTGATTTTGCTCTTTGCTTGCCCTTTTTGAAAGCAAGAATATTTCCGAGAGAATCAACCTTTAATTCATCTGCATATGGCTTGATTTCTGCAAGGATAATCTCTCTTATAGCGTCCTCATCTCCGGAAACTCCGCAAGCTGTGCATAATTTTTCTAAAAGCTCAATGTTCATTAAAATGCACCTCCGTCCTCAACATACTTTACAAGAATCTTTGCAACACTTTCTATATCCTCAAGTGAAACAACTTCAACCTGTGTGTGCATATATCTTTCGGGAATAGAAAGAACTCCGCAAGGAATTCCTCCTCTGCTTCCTGCGATTACATCGGCATTTGTGCCTGTTGTTCCGCCGTTAACCTCATATTCGCACTCTAAGCCAAAGCTCTTCGAAATCTCAATCAGTTTATTTGTAACCTTTCTCGAAAGAACAGGCGCTATGCTGATAATTCCGCCGCAGCCAAATTTTCCGCTTGATTCTTCCGGAACTTCGGCTTGCTTTGCAAATCCAACATCAACTATAATCGCCTCTGTCGGTTCAAGTGCAAATGCGGCAGTTCTTGCACCAAGCTCGCTTGTTTCTTCTTGGGAACTTAGAACTATTGAAAGCTTGCAAGGAAGTTTTTTATCTTTAAGAAGTCTTGCTGTTTCGATAAGAGCCGCACAGCCTGCACGATTGTCCAGAGCCGCCGAAGCAATTCTGTTATTAAGCAACTCCTTAGGCTCGCTTCTTACAATAATTCTATCGCCAAGCTCAACAAGGCTCTTAACCTTTTCGACAGGAAGTCCGGTATCAATCCATATTTTATCCTTAGTAATGGCGTCGCCGTTGTCATTCTTGATTAAATGCGGAGGGAATGTGCAGATTACGCCTGTAATATTTTCCTTGCCAAGAATAGTTACCGCACTTGACGGAAGAACACGCATATCCATACCACCGCAAGGTGCCGCCTTAATAAAGCCTCTATCGTCAATATATGTGACGATAAGACCTATTCTGTCGATATGTGCATCAAGCATAATATGCTTATCGCTTGATTTATCGCCCATTGTGAGAATAACACTTCCGTTATCTCTATATGTTACCTCGCCAAATTCTCTCAAAATTGTTGCGGCGATAGAACAAGCGAAATCTTCATCGCCCGAAACGCCATCAGCAAGCAAAAGTTTAGTGAGTATTTCTTTTATGTTTTCCATATAATCCTCCTATCAACACCATATAAAACTACAAGAGGCTCCGTCCTAAAATCAATATTTATCTTTCCTAAGAAAATTAAAGTTTAGGTCAAGCCTTTTTAAAGGCTTGTAGGTCAAGGGCAACGCCCTTGTCGCTCTCCGCAGAGAGCGAAACACCTTTGGGCGAAGCCCAACATTCTTTACTTCTAAATGGCGAACTTTGTCCGCCATTGTTGACTAATGTTGTTGCCAAAAGAAATTTAGGGGTGAATTTCATTCGCCCCTAAGAGGGCAAGAGATGTTAAGTGCTTTGCCCTTAACACCCATGAGGGACTCCGTCCCTCAACCCTGCGAGCCTTTTTAAAGGCTCGAGCGAAACTTTTAATTGTCTTAGATAAGCTTGTTAGCTAATCGTAGGGGCGAACTATGTTCGCCCGCTCGGTAGTTCATTGGAGATTACTTCGACCGCGTCAACAAACTTATCTTGAAAGTGTCGAGCGAGACTTGTCGAGCGATTCCGCGTCTTGGGAGCGGCGGCTCGCCGCCTCGAGCAAAACTTTTAATTGTCTAAAACAAGTACATCAGCTAAGTGGTAATTCACTGGAAATTACTTCAATTCCATAACCAATCTTTTATAATGTAATCCCTTTTCGGCGAAATTCTTATACATATCAAAACTTGCACTTGCAGGTGACATAGAAACTATATCTCCACTCTTGGCTTTCTCTCGTGCAATCTTAACAGCCTCTTCCATACTATTTACTCTGATTATTTCAGGATTTCCCTCGCTGTATGTAGACGCTTTTCTTGTAGCCGCTTCAATCTTATCTGCTGTAGCTCCCATAAGAATTAAAAGCTTAACTGTCTTAGGCACGACCTCGCCCATTTCGTCATATGGAATTTTCTTGTCATATCCACCGGCAATAAGAATAATTTTGCGGTCATAAAGTGAAAGTGTACCCTTGACGGTTCTTGTAGGACTTGTTCCGATAGCGTCATTATACCAACGAACTCCGTCAAGCTCTCTGACTAGTTCCGCACGATGCTCAACTCCCGCAAATTCCATAGCAACCTTGCGGATAGTTTCGACATCAACCAAGCCCCATACTGCACTTATTGCGGCAAGGTAATTTTCTATATTATGCAAGCCAGGAATTTTAATCTCCTCAGCTTTCATTATGTGCGTTTCTTCTCCATTTATGCTCATAACTATTTCACCGTCAGGCTTCATATAAGCACCACTTCTTACAGAATTTCTGCGTGAGAATTTATAGAGAGTACCACGAACATACTCGCTAAAGCTATTTGAGATTTCGTTATCAAGATTTAATACTGTGCGTGAAAAGGCATTCTGGTGGAGAACGATATTCTTTTTAGCGTCAATATATTCCTGCATATCCTTGTGAATATCGAGGTGATTCGGTGCGAGATTTGTTACAACTGCAATATCAGGGCTTTTTCTCATAGAAATAAGCTGGAAGCTTGAAAGCTCTACAACAGCATAATCCTCAGGAGAAATTGATTCTATATCAGGCAAAAGTGGGTGTCCAATGTTTCCACCGAGGTGAACAGTCTTTCCGCTTGCCTTTAAAAATTCAAAAATAATTGTAGTTGTAGTTGTTTTACCGTCACTTCCTGTAACTGCAATTATTTTGCAAGGACATATGTCAAAGAACACTTCCATTTCACTTGTAACAGCAACACCATTGTTTCTTGCTTCTACAAGTTCGTCCATATAATATTTCATACCGGGAGTTCTGAATATAATATCCGCTCCGAGATTTTTTAAATAATTTTCGCCAAGATGAAGTTCTGCACCATATTCTTCGGCTTTATCGGCATTTTCACCGAGAGCGGTTCTTTCTCTCTTATCGCAAGCGAGAACTTTTGCACCGTATTTTGCAAACATTTTTATAAGAGGCAAATTACTTCCGCCGATACCGCAGAGAGCAACCGTTTTGCCATTAAGAGATTCAAAAAAATCAGAAGCCTTTCTTTCCATAAATAACATATCCTTTCAGCAATAATTCGTTAATTCTATTGCTATTATAAAACAATATCACCTCTAAGGCAAGAAATTCCTTAATATTTGCTCGACACTTATAAGAGAAACCTGTTGACGCATTTGAAGAAACTACCGATAAACTAACAGATTTCCCTAAGACACTTAAAAGTTTTGCTCAAGGCGGCGAGCCGCCGCTCCCAAGACGCAGTGCGTGACCGCACAGGACAAGACGCGGAATCGCTCGGCTTTGCCTCGCTCGTAGTGAAGTTAAAGAAGATAGTTAACTCGGTCGAAGAAACTACCGATAAGCTAACAGATTTCCCTAAGACACTTAAAAGTTTCGTTCGAGCCTTTTTAAAGGCTCGCAGGGTCGAGGGACGAAGTCCCTCGTGGGTTTTAAGGGTAACGCCCTTAACATCTCTTGACTTTCAAGGGCGGACTTTGTCCGCCCTTAGGGACTAATGTTGCTGACAAGAGGAATTTATCGGCGGATAAAATCCTCCGATTTAAGAAAAAAGAAATGTTGGGCTTCGCACAAAGGTATGTCGCTCTCTGCGGAGAGCGATAAGGGCGTTGCCCTTGACCTACGAACCTTTTCAAAGGCTCGAGCGAAACTTTTAATTGTCTTAAGGAAGTCATTTTGCCTAATTTTCTTCTTATTCATTGTAAAAAGTAAAAATATGTGATATAGTTTTTTTATATATTGAAGGAGGAAGTTATTATGTTAAAAAGTAGAAACAAAAATCAGACGGCTTGGCGGTTTATCTGCATTTTACTTGCCGTCACAGCGCTTTTGAGCTGTTTTATGCTCAGCACAGCAAATGCGGCAGATACCACAAGTCAAAGCGATACCACTATTACAAGTGCTAAAGACATTCCGGGAAAAAAAGTTGGTGTTCAGCTTGGTACTACTGGCGATGAATATATCACCAAATATGAGGGCGATGAAAAAGGCACGAAAGTTGAACGCTATAACAAAGCTGCCGACGCTATTCAATCTCTTAAACAGCAGAAAATTGACTGCGTTGTAATTGATGAACAAACAGCAAAATCCTTTACGGAGAAAAATTCAGATATTAAGATTCTTGATGAAGAATTTGCAAAGGAACAATACGCTCTCTGTATAAAAAAAGGTAATAAAGAACTTCTCGACAAACTCAATAATGCCATAGATGATTTAAAAGCAGACGGCACTTTATCAGATATAGTTACAAACTATACCGGCTCTGAAAAAGAAATAGGAACTAAGCCATATAATGAAAAAAATGTTGACCGCAAAAACGGCACTTTAGTTGTTGCAACAAACGCCCAGTTTAAGCCATATGAATACTACGAGGACGGAAAAATCGTCGGTATTGATATGGATATGATGAGAGCTATATGCGATAAGCTTGGAATGGAACTCAAAATTGAAGATATAGAATTTGATTCCATTATAACTTCCGTTCAATCCGGTAAAGCAGATGTCGGTGCTGCCGGTATGTCTGTTACTGAGGATAGAAAAAAGAATGTTGATTTCTCAAATTTCTACGCTGAAACAAGACAAGTTATTGTTGTAAGAAATACAGAAGCAGGTGCAACTGGCATATCATTTTTCGAGAAACTCCAACAGAATTTTGTCGATAGCAGCCGTTGGAGCTATATCGTCACAGGTCTTGGCAACACACTTCTTATTACACTCTTTGCTATTATAATCGGTATTGTGCTTGGTGCTCTTATCGCAATCGTAAGAACCATACACGACCAAAACCACAAGCTTAAAATTTTGAATTTCATATGCAAGCTATACCTCACCATTATAAGAGGTACTCCTGCAATGATTCAGCTCCTTATAATCTATTATGTAATCTTTGCGTCAGTCAATATTGATAAAGTTCTTGTTGCTATAGTCGCTTTCGGTCTTAATTCAGCCGCTTATGTTGCCGAGGTTATCCGTTCAGGCATAAACTCAGTAGATAAGGGACAATTTGAGGCAGGTCGCAGTCTTGGTCTTACATATAAGCAGACTATGCTTTCAATCATTCTTCCACAAGCTTTTAAAAATATCCTTCCTGCACTCTGCAATGAGTGTATCAGTCTTCTCAAGGAAACAGCTATCAGCGGTTATATCGGACTTACAGATCTTACAAAGGCTGGCGATATTATCAGAAGTCAGACCTTCGAGGCATTCATACCACTTATCGCTGTTGCACTTATCTACCTCATAATAGTAATGCTCTTAACCGCCGGTGTAAATAAACTCGAAAGGAAGCTTAAAAATGACAATGCAAGATAAAAGCACAAATCAAGTTCTTATAGAAGTAAAAGACCTCTGCAAAAGCTTCGGTGAACACGAGGTTCTAAAAGGCATAAACACCACTATTTCAAAGGGTGATGTTATCGCTATTATAGGTCCTTCAGGCTGCGGAAAATCTACTTTTCTCCGCTCTCTTAATCTCCTTGAAACACCTACAAGCGGTGTCATAAAATTTGAGGGTACAGATATAACCGATAAGTCCGTAGATATAAATAAAATGCGTGAAAAAATCGGTATGGTGTTCCAGCAGTTCAATCTTTTCCCTAATATGACAATCAAGCAAAATATTATGCTCGCACCTGTCAAGCTTGGCAAGATGACAAAAGATGAGGCATCGGCAAAAGCTGATGAACTTCTTGCGAGAATCGGTCTTTCCGAAAAGGCAAATTTATATTCGCCACAGCTTTCTGGCGGTCAGAAACAAAGAATCGCTATTATAAGGGCTTTGGCAATGAATCCTGATGTAATGCTCTTTGATGAACCTACATCAGCACTCGACCCTGAAATGGTTGGAGAAGTTCTTTCTCTTATGAAAGACCTCGCAGAATCGGGTATGACAATGGTTATAGTCACTCACGAAATGGGTTTTGCAAGAGAGGTTGCAAACAGAGTTATGTTTATCAATGATGGAATAATCCAAGAGGAAAACAATCCTAAGGAATTATTCGGAAATCCTCAGAACCAAAGACTCAAAGATTTCTTATCTAAGGTTCTATAAATCTAAATATCCGACCTATTATAAAACGGTGATTGCATAAGGCAATCACCGTTTTGTTATTAGCAGACTTCTCTAAGGCGGTGAGCCTCCGCTCCTAAGACGCGGTGCGTGACCACACAGGACAAGACACAGAATCGCTCGGTGTTGATAAATGAAGATTATTACCGCGGTCGAAGTAATTTCCAATGAACTACCGTTTAGCTAACAAGTTCATCTAAGACAGTTAAAAGTTTTGGTCAAGCTTTTTCAAAAGCTTGCAGTTTCCAAAGGCAGAGCCTTTGGTGGGTTTTAAGGGCAAAGCCCTTAACATTCTTTTCCCACAAAGGTGCGAATTTCATTCGCACCTCATTACTTGCCTTAACAATAAAATTTCCATATAAATTTATAATAAGAATAATTTTTTTCTTACAACGCTTGAAAAGTGAAAAAAGTTATGTTATAATTTAAAAGTTAAATCTCATATATATTTTGCGGGTATGGCGAAATTGGCAGACGCAAGGGACTTAAAATCCCTCGGACTAATACTCCGTACCGGTTCAAGTCCGGTTACCCGCACCATAAGAAAAGAGCAACTCAATAAAATATGAGTTGCTCTTTATTGTTATTACATTAAAATTAAGATTTTTTGAGGTATTTTTATATGAGAAATAAGAAAAATAAACATTTGGGAATAGAAATAGACCCTGAACTTCATTACAAACTACACTACATCTCAAAATATGAGGGGCGTTCTGCCAATGCACAAATTTTATATCTTATTCGACAGTGCATAAAAGGGTTTGAAAAAACGGAGGGAGAAATTCCTTTCGATAATAAAGATGAATGAATAAAGGAGTGGTTTCAGCCACTCCTTTTTTGTAAGCAAAAAGAAGCACCTCGCCATAATGACGAAGTGCTTCCTATAAATCAGTTTAGTTTAAACAGTTTTAAGATTAAGCAAGCTCTGCGAAATACTTAATTGTTCTTACCATCTGGCTTGTGTAGCTGTTCTCGTTATCATACCAAGAAACAACCTGTACCTCATAGAGGTCATCAGCAATCTTAGATACCATTGTTTGTGTAGCATCGAAGAGTGAACCATATCTCATACCGATAACGTCAGAAGATACGATTGGGTCTGTGTTGTAGCCGAAAGACTCAGAAGAAGCAGCCTTCATAGCAGCGTTGATGCCATCAACTGTAACATCTTTGCCCTTAACAACAGCTGTAAGGATAGTTGTAGAACCTGTTGGTACAGGAACACGCTGTGCAGAACCGATGAGCTTACCGTTGAGTTCAGGAATAACAAGACCAATAGCCTTAGCAGCACCTGTTGAGTTAGGAACGATATTAGCAGCACCTGCTCTTGCTCTTCTGAGGTCGCCCTTTCTGTGTGGACCATCAAGAATCATCTGATCGCCTGTGTAAGCGTGGATTGTTGACATGATACCGCTCTGGATTGGAGCATAGTCGTTAAGAGCCTTAGCCATAGGAGCGAGGCAGTTTGTTGTGCAAGAAGCAGCAGAAATGATTGTATCATCAGCTGTAAGAGTCTTCTCGTTTACGCTGTAAACGATTGTCTTAAGGTCGCTACCTGCAGGAGCAGAAATAACAACCTTCTTAGCACCAGCATCGATGTGAGCCTGTGACTTTGCCTTAGAGCAATAGAAACCTGTGCACTCGAGAACAACATCTACACCGATTTCGCCCCATGGGAGCTCAGCAGCGTTAGCCTTAGCATAGATTGTAAGAGTCTTGCCGTCAACTGTGATTGTGTTGGCCTCGTCATCAGCCTCTACTGTGTGAAGATTTTGACCAATCTTACCGCAGTAGCCGCCTTGTGCTGTATCATACTTGAGAAGATCTGCAAGCATAGAAGGCTTTGTGAGGTCGTTGATAGCAACAACTTCATAACCCTCTGCACCAAACATCTGGCGGAAAGCAAGACGACCGATACGGCCGAAACCATTAATAGCAACTTTAACTGACATTGTAATTATACCTCCTAAGTTTTTACTGCTTTTATTTTATAGCATTTTGAGAAAAAATACAAGTGTTTGTTTAAAATTTAACAAAATTTTCTTAAATTTATTTTTCACTTTTCGAGAATTTTATATTTTGCAGTAGTTTTTTATATATTATTCTAAAAAAGCGTCTTTGCCCTTATATTCTGCTCAATTTTTTTTAAATCATTCGGAATACTTTTATTTTTTACTCATATACTATTATTAAGTACACAAAACGAAATTGTATATTTTCAAAACAAAATCTTTAAAAAACTATTGACATTTCATTTCGAAAGAGTTATAATAATAAAGCTTTCGAAAATAGCATATCGCGGGATGGAGCAGTTTGGTAGCTCGTCGGGCTCATAACCCGAAGGTCGTTGGTTCAAATCCGGCTCCCGCAACCACTAAAAATCCTTGATAAAATTATCAAGGATTTTTCTTTATCTAAATTTATTTATCAATACTCTTAATAATACTCACCTTTAATTTAATATAAATCTAAATATATTAAATTATCTAAAAAAAGTAATTGTGTATTTGTAATTTCTGACATAAAAATTCTCCTTTTCTTCTATAAATTTAAGATTTATTTACAACACCATCGTATGTAGAATATTTAAATGTTATATCTCCATCAAGACTATAATATTTAATCTCATCAAAGATTTTGTTAGTAGTATATTTAGATACTGTTGTTAACTGTTTAGTATAGATATAGTACAACCTTATAGTAATTTTATTATCCGCTATTTCTTTTACAAACTTTTCAATTTGATTATCAACATTTTTAAATTTTTGATCGGAAAAAATATATACTAAACATCTAAAATTATCATTTTCAATATTTTCAGCACATGTCTGATTATTATTTACAGCTTTTGTAAAACCAATTCCATCCTTAAATCTCACCTTAATTACAAATTCATTTTTTAAATATTTTTTTAATTTTAAAGAAAAATACTTTTCTGCATCATCCTTCATATAGTACTGATAGTAATCATCTGAATAGGTATATATCGTGAAGCCATCTTCATCTTTTTTATCACTCAAGCTACCATAAACCATAACTTGTTGATTATTATAATTCTCGGATTTAAAACTTAATCTGTAGTAATTATAAGCCCAGTTAGTCGATCCAAATGAAACAAAAGTAAACTTATCATCAGGGTAATTTTTCTTTAAGTATTCTGTTGCTTCATTTATAATTTTTTTCTTAACATCTTCAGTAGTCATTCTTTTACTGCTTGTTGTTTCCGATGTGCTTCCACTCTGCTGTATGGGTTTACTGCACGCCGTTGCACTAACAGAAAGTATTACTGCCAATAGTATAGCCAATAACCTTTTCTTTTTTTTCATTCTTCTACCTCTCTTATAATTTATTTTATAAACTTAACTTTACTTTATTATATTTGCGAGTTAGATGTTAATTATAACATAATTTATTTTAAATTTGTTATATCTGGTAAAAAAAGTGCGTTTTCTGGTAAACTTTGTACTTGATATATGTGTTTTGTGTCGATTAAATGTTATAAAATATTTTATAAAGTGTTTTATATCCATTTTTAATTTGTATATCGTTGTCCTGTTGACTCCTTGACTTCTTAATTTTTATCTATCAGAAAAAGAAAAATCCTGATATTTTATTATGGCTTTTTACTTTGCTTAAAAGTTTGCACAAAAAATTCCGCAGCACATATACTGCGGAATTTTCATATATAAAATATTCTCAAATTCTGAAAATCTATTCCACTATACAGCCATCTTTAATAATAATCTTTCGTTTACAATAGTCCGCTACCGAATCATCATGTGTTATGACTATAAGTGTAATACCATTTTTTTCATTAAGCTCTTTGAGGAGATTCATAATTTCAACAGAAGTTTCGCTGTCTAATGCTCCTGTAGGCTCATCAGCAAGAATAATTTCAGGTTCTGAAATTATGGCTCTCGCTATTGCAACTCTCTGCCTCTGACCTCCTGAAAGCTGATTTGCTTTTTTATTAGCTTGTTCTTTTATCCCAACACGCTCTAAAGCCTCAAGGGCAAGCTTATTCATCTTGTTAAAGCTATATTTATGATTGAAATATAGCGGCAGCATAACATTCATAATAACATTTTTATGGTCAAGAAGCGAAAAATCCTGCATAACAAAACCAATTTTTTGATTGCGGATAGCTGCAAGCTTGCCATCTCTCAAACCTTTAATTTCTTGTCCGTCAATTTTAAGACTTCCGCTATCGTAGCTATCAAGAAGACCCATAATATGCATAAGCGTAGATTTACCTGCACCAGACTTTCCTTGAATAGCAAGACTTTCTCCATCTTTTATAGTCAAATCTATATCTTTTAGGGCGTGCATTTTGCTCTTGCCAACTTTATAATATTTATTAAGCTTAGATATTTCAATCATTATGATTCCTCCTGTAAACCTCAAGCGGTGTATTTTTCTTATAGACAATAAACGGAAGAATAACCGTAATAACAATAGTTACTATACAATAAATCATCGAATATATAATATTCTTATAATCTATTATGCTGCCAGCATAGCTCATTGTACCTGCGGAAAGCCGACTCATAATTACCGAAACATATATAATATTTATGATTGTAGCCAAAATTGCTACGATACTTATTTCTACAAAAAGATAGGCAAAGCTCTTCTTTCTGCTGCAACCGCATAGATAATATATAGAGTGGTCCTTGAGCTTTTTATAAGTATTCAGGGTAGCTATACTTATAAGCGTTAATGTTGCTATTATTAGCAAGAATATTGGTGTAACTATCTTTTTCATAAGATTATCACGAATATAATCGTTTGTATTCTCAAGTATCTGATCATAGGTTTCATATGTACCCACAGAGTTATAGTAATCTCTTACAGCTTCTTTTTGTTCGTCTGTACACTCTTTATTATAAATAACAAAATATGAGAATGAAAGCGATTGAAATGAATCATATTTGCTCAGTATCTCACTTGTTTGTTTATCGTCATCAAATATAATGGTATTTACCTGAATAAGAAAATCCTTTGTAGATACATCATTTGATATAGTTGAGTAGCTAACAGCATACCACGGATAGCCTATTTTTCCTATAACATGAACCTTTTGCTGTACTAAGTTTTCGTTTTTGTCGAGCATTTCTATTTCAATATCACTGCCGATAGGAATATCATTAAAAACCGCACCGCCAATAACCACATTAGGTATATCAGACTTATCTGCCTGTTCAAACCATACACCTTCGCTTAGCTCTTTACTAAAAGCCTTTTGCATAGAATCGTTATATATTTCAGTGTTAATAGTAGTTGACCTATATGATGCCTTAGAATGTTGAGCAACTGCTACACCTTCAACCCCATCAAACTTAGATATTTTTTCTTTAATTGAATTGGACTGCTTGAGTTGTTCATTTGGGTCAGGAACCATCATTATCTCTGGATTAATCATAAAGTAATCACTGTTTTGCAGATATTGGTTTTCTATAATATATCTTGAGTATGTTATATATCTATATTGACCTATAACATCTTGCATAGAAATTAGGGCAAATGAAAGTATAATAAGCATTATAATTGAAGATATGATATTTTGAGAAAATGACATTATAAATAGATTAAGCTTTTTCATTTACTGCCCTCCTTTATATTTCTTACATTCTTAAACCAATATGTAAATATAAAAGGTATTTGCACAATGATAGAAAGTCCGATAGCAAGTAAGGCAATAATTGCATAGTCCTGTACCGAATACTTTATATTTTCATACAAATTAGCTTTCGAGAACACACTGCTATAAAGCAATATATGTATTGCGATTGCTATAAGCGTAGAAATAACTATAAGGGTAACATTCTCAATAAAGTTTATAAGCATAACAACCCTTTTCTTTGCACCAACCATCATAAGTATACTATTTTCTCGTCTGCTTGAATCCATAAGGTATTTCAGCAAGAACATAAATGAAATCAAAGACAACATAAATATATATACTATAGAATAAAATTGCGATGATACTTGGTTGGCATCTTCAAAATAATATATATTTGGTCCTTTAACATAATCATATAAGCCATCATTATCAACAGCCGGATCAAATTTTATATTAAAAACATCACGAAGATGATTTACATAGCGATACATCATATTTTGCGAGAAACGCTCTTTAATAACTATATCTACCGTCCATGTTTTTATTCCGGTTTTAAAGTAAGCATCTGCCGGAATATAATACTTCTCAATCTTACCTTCGAGATCGCCTTGTGCTGTTTTTTCTTTAACAACATTAAATGTAGTATTACCTACTTTTATGCTCTTAGCTTTACCCAGTGACACTGAGGCAACATTTTTAGAAAGCTCTTCGTCGGTAAACAAGCGTCCTTTTGTATCAGAAAATGAATTATCCTCATTATTATTAAGATATGTACTAAGTATAATATATTTTTTATCTGTATCTGATGAGTCGCGATTTCCGAGTTTTTTTACCCAATAATCATTAATTGCCTCATCATTACTTGAGAACTCAATATTATTTCCATCTAAATCAATAATTGTTGTTAATTCTATATCCTGTATACCATATTTCTGTTCAAATTCCTTTAATTTTTCGATAGTATCTTCTGTTACCTCTGTTGGTGAAGAGAAAGCCACTTTATATTTTCTAAACTCTATATCATCAAAAGGAGAATAGCCTGTCATATAGTTAAGCGTATTTCCATAGTAATAAATCATCATAATAACGCACGATATAGTACCTATGAAATATAAGACAAATATTGTCTTATTTTCCGAAAAATAAGTAAGTATTCTACTTATCGCAAGCCTTAGAGTCTTCATAATCTACCCCCTTATAAATAACACTAAAACTGTGCATAATATAACGCACAGTTTTAGCATATTTTCAAGTATTGTTTAAATTAAACTAAAGTTTAGTTAATATTATAATTAAATCCAGTGTATTGGTCGGTATTTGCTTGCCTTCTCGCACCTGTAAAGTTTACCCTTTTAGCTACATCACAACTACTTACCACAGCATTATCCGTGCGTATATAACTACCGTTTATAATCTTATCAGAATATTGGGCTGACGGAACATTATTCGTTCCAGTTATTGATACACCTGCATAACCATCCATTCCGCTCGTAACCTTCGTTTCAGAATATGCAAAAACATCATCATATGGTCTAACACTTCCAACATGGTAGTACATATATCCTACTCCATTATTAGTGCTCTTAGAAAAATCTTCGTTCATATTTCTGCTAATATTTCTTGTTTCTGTTGCTGCAGAAACACTAAGTGCCGCAGAAACGAAAAGTGCTGAAGCAAAAACGCCTGCAATTATTTTTTTTACCTTCATAACAAAATCTCCTTTTTAATATATCTCACATTAATTATAAAACAACGAAGCTTCTAATATATTGTATTTATAATCAATATGGTAATTGTATTATAAATCGTATCAAATAAATTGTCAACAGTTTTTTTCACTAAATTAATAAAAAATTAGATATAAATTTCTCTTTTCACCGCTTTTATATCGTTATTAGCAAAATCTTTTTTCATTCCTATTTTATAGAATTATAACATAACTTTTTTTAATTTTGTTATATCTGGTAAAAAAAGGGCTTTTTCTGGTAAACTTTGTACTTGATATATGATTTATGTAAGTAATCAGCCTTAAATATTAAAATTAATGTGATTTCAATAATATAAAATAGTAAAAATGCACCACAAATAGTATTTCACATTCGTGGTGCATTTTACGCAGATAATTTAATGTTTTATTTTTTATGTATTATTCATACAAAAAAACAGCCTACCCTATTGGGTAAGCTGTATATAAAAGGGATTTGCACCCTCAAAACTGAATAAAGAAGCAGATTGCTTGAACCAAAGTTCATGGTCAAGCCCTCGACCTATTAGTACTGCCAAGCTGA
>NZ_JBKXNW010000011.1:0-104814 GCF_047012705.1 Pseudoruminococcus sp.
AAAGCCACTAAAATAGTTGAAATCGTTCTCTTTTTCACAAAAATACACCCCTTATTAGTTATTTTGTAGATATTATACACCAAATAACTGCAAAAGTAAAGAATATTTTTATTTCTTCATCAACATTTTTTCAATTTCGCTAATTTTCTCGTTTTCGCTTTGGCTTTTAGGCAAGGCGTGTAGTCTTTTCATCTTACTGTAAAATTGACGCTCGCTTGCAGACATCTTACTGCTGATTTTCATAGTGCGGTAACCCATAATTTTCACAATCTCACAATCATTTGTAAGCGATTTAAATAGAGCATTAAACTTCCACCAGTGCAAATATTCTATGCTTTCTAAATCTATGCCATATTGTTGCATAAACGCTGCATAGATATAGCCGTCATCGTATTCAAAATCATAACAGCGACTATTTTCTGATTGCTTAGAACTGCTTTCTTTTCTATCTTTTCCGCAGGAATAAAACCAAATAAGCTTGTCAACTGCTTCATTGAGGTTGTTGGGTAACACAGGGTAGAATAATTGTAAAGCATTCGCTATTTTAAGATGTTCGGGAAAATCATCATCAAACATCATCTGTTCAAATAATATTGCCGTGCGAAAGTCTGAATTTATTTCAACTTCCGCACCGTCAATATTAACGCTCTTCGGAGCATTATCTATAAGCAGGCTCATTCTCTTTTAATTCTTTCGATAGAATACTTGCTAAACAATTTTTCAAATTCTTGATTTTGCTCAATTTTACTTTGTTCTATCGCTTTGATAACCTCACCAAAAACATTTATGCACGTAAAGAGATTCGAGCCATTCTTAATCAATTTTTCTGCTGCTCCTTCTCCAAAAAGCTCATTTATGAATTCTGCAATAGCATTGCACTGATTTCTGACAGCTTCTGATTCAGTTTTTGCCTTTTTTGCTGCGTTTTTGCACTCATCAAAAACTTTTTTGCTTGCTGTTTCAACCTTTTCGAGAACATCTGCGTCAAGAAAATCGAGGTCCTGAACCTCGTGTCCCATAATAAGCATTATTTATCACTCCTTTGCTGTAAATGTTCTTGTGCTTGTATTAAATGTGCCCTCGATAATTTCGCCTGCGCCAAGCAAATTACCACTTGCACCGAGGTCGCCGTCATCATTAGAAAAGCTTGCAAGCTCAACTGCAACCTTGATTTTTCTTGCATTATATGTATTTTCAGTGCTTGCAACGGGGCTACTCATATCTACCATAACATAATCTCGTTCTGCATCTGCACCAGTGAGCTGTTTTTCGCCAACCTTACAAATAAATTCAACAGCCTCTTGCTCACGAATCTGGTCAAGCTCAAATGGTGTTGACCAGTCATATCCGTTTATGGTCTTTGTTGCTGACTTATCACAAACATATCTTCGTGATTTCGTCTGTGCGGCAGGATTTTCCTCAAGGCTCTTAAAGCCTGCACCCATAAAAGCAAAACTTGGTGTTTCTGCACCTGCCTCTGCTACATCAATGTAGTTTGCAATAGTTCTTCTTTGTTTAATACTCATTGTTTAAATCTCCTTTATATAAATTATATTTTGCGGATATTTGCAGTTGATACTGCACCGCATCGTTCATATTTTCATTAGGTATTGCGTAAAGCATACCGTTTGCACAAGCTAAATTGCGAAGTTCACAATTAAAAGTTTTGTCTCCAGCTTCAAACTCGAACTGTTGACCCTTAGCGTAGTTTTCAAGCCACATTTGCAGTTCAAGCAGGACGCCGCTGTTTGTGATACGGTCATAATCGTTTATAGACTGATACACCGCATAAAGCGAAAATGTATGCTGACGAACCTCGTCTCCGTTCACATAACGCTTAATAAGCGTATCTCCGCTTGAAGACAAACCGTAGTTTGTAGGAGTATCTTCTGTAAAATCAACATGAATTTCATTGCACACCTTTGCAATCTTCGGAAACTCCTGCACAATGCTTTTTACAAATTCAATTATATTCATAAGAGATTTTGTGCTCCTTTCAAAATTTGTTCCTTGCGGTCAGCTTTCATTCGTTCAAACCACAGCTTACCGGCTCGAGGGTGCTTGCTTTTGTTATAATGCAAATCCTTACCGGTAAGAACTTTGCTTTCGCCCTTACGAGCGTAAGATGAACCTGTAATACTTGAGACCATCAGCTTGCCGTAATACTGGTATCGAGCGTATGGCGAGTTATATTTTATCTCACCACTGCCGATAACTGTTCCACGGGTAGCTGACTGCATCATCTGTCCGCTTAGCATTGGGGTGTAAGGAACCATAAGTCTTATGCACTCGCTGTCAACAAATTGCTGTGCTTTTGCAAACTTGCTTGTATAAGCTTTCTGTATATCTGAGTTCAGAATTAACTTTCCGTTCAGCTGCATAACCTCACCTACTTTGCTGATATTTCAATGTGCGGAAGATTTCCGAACATATAATCGTCTATGCTCATAACCGTAACTGCATTGTATGTATTTTTAAAATTCCTCATACTTTCTGAAATCGTCTGTTGATTTGTGTTATCAAACTCAAAGTCACATACACCTCTTATAAGCATATCCTTAGCCACTGTGAGCGGTTTAACATCATCGGAGTATAAATATATCGTTGTGCTATCCGCTGTCTGTAAACCACTTCTAAGGACATTTCCTGCTTTATTTTCACGCCAATAGACGCCATTTATGATATGCCTTGAAAAACCTTGCGTAGCTTTATTGTAAAGATATAGCGTACAATCTGCGTTTTTCAACATCATCTAAGCCCCCTATACAGCAAGCCTGTGTCTGATAACCATTTATACACTATTTCTCGTATATCTGATTTCAGGTTTCTTTGTTTGTTGGAAGTGCTTTCGTATGACTTTGACCAACCTCCAACGCTTTCAGACGATATGCCGTCGTTATCTGATTGCTCATAGCTATAAAGCTTTTCCGCAAGCTCACAACAACACATTTTTACACATTCGGGTATGTCGTTTTCATCAATGTTATCGCAAGTATAAAGCTTGATTTTCTGCGTTGCCGACCTTGCATAAAAAGAAAAAGCGGTATCAATAACCGCTTTTTTACCACAAAGATAATTGTTTTTATAGAAATCCTCGTCTGCATAAATTGTCATTGATACCACCTACTTTCATCACTTTTTAAACTTTGCAATGACAACCTTTGATTCATCGCTGAGTGCAGCAATATAGTGTTCATCTGCAGAAATAATTGTCTTTCTTGCGAGAGTTTTACGCTCTGTTTCAATATTTACATTACGCTTCAAATAAACTGTAAGTGCTGCAGTTTCGTCCTCTGTTTCGTTATCCTGATTCAACTTAACAATCGGATTAAAATAGCAAGGTGTAGTAACCTTTGTGACCTTATCGCCTACCTTCGCATTAGGAAGTGTTTCCTGAACTTCGGCAATATTTGAATTTGTTGTTGCTGTTCCTGAACTATCAAACTTATACCATTCTGAATATAAAGGAACTTTCTTTGATGGAACGATTCTTGTATTGGCAATCTTTCCGATTTCTCCTGTCATAATAACATTGCCTGTATACTTATCAGCAGAGATAAAGTCATTATCTTTTCTAAGTACAGTAACTTGAGCCGGGTTTACAAACATTACCTTTTCTGTGTTGACTTCTTCATTGAATAGGTCAATGGCATCTACTATCTGAGCATATGAAATAACCTTTGATGAGCCATCAAAAATAAGCGGAGCTGTAAGCAATTCTTCAATCGAATCATTATCAACCTTTGAAGCAATAGCTTTAGCAAGCTGATTATTTGTTTCACCAACAGGATTTCCATAGCCACTAAGAATAGCTTCATCTGTAAGTTCAACTGCTTTCATAGCTTTCTTAACAGTCACCTGACGAGTGGAGGCTGTAAGCTTTGTTGTGCCTGCCTCAACGCCTTCCGCAACATCTTCGGCATCACCGATGTAGTTGTATGACGGCACTGTGATAGTTGAGCCTGGTGTACCTACAAGTGTGTTATCAATCTTTGCAATAGGTGTTACTACCATCTTTTTGTCTACCTTTGCGGAAATCATATCCGCCATAACCTCTGGGTCTATAAGGTCGCTGAGCTTTGTTGTTTCTGACATAAATTATCATCCTTTCAGTTGATTATATTTTTCAGGGTCCGACTTTTTGAGTGCAAGCCTTTGCATATACCCCATTTTTGCAAAAGCTTCTGTTGAAATACTTGGAGGATTGCCTGTTCCAGTAGGAGCGACAGGTTTACTGATAGGCTCATTTGATTCAAACAAGTAATCATTATCTGCTTTGATAGCTTCGATTGCTGCTTTTATATCCTCGCTTTGATTTTTGGAATTTTTAAGAGTTTCAATATCAAGCAATGCTTTTACTGCCTTAGCATTTCGTGCCTTGCTGGAACTTATTGCACTATCAAGCACCGCACTAAATTCCATATCAGCGATTTTTGATTGATATTCAGTTTCCTTGTTTTTAAGGTCACTATTCAATGTTTCAATCTTGCCTTGCAATTCCTTAACATCAATTCCGTCAAACTCCTTGAGGGCGTTCTGAGCCGTTTCAAGCTGTTCTTTATAGTTGTCTCTTTCGGCTTCAAGTCTTGCCTTTGTCTTTTCAATATCCGAGCCATTTTCGCTCATTATTTTATCAACAATTTCCTTTTCAAGACCTAAATCCTCTAAAAACTTTCTTTGCATATAAATGCTCCTTTCGATACGCTTTTTACGAGGTTGCTTCTCATTCTATCCGTAGTTTTACGACTTCGGAGCGGTCAATTTTGGGCATTAAAAAAGCACCCTTTTCAGAGTGCTTAGTTTCTTTTTATGAAGCGTTCTTCGATAAATTCTCGAAAATCCATTGTTTCACCTACTTTCTATATTTAACTTGCTAATTTCTTAACAGAGTTTTGATGAATAAATTCTTTTATCTGTTCATAACCCCAACCACAATTTATCAAAGACGATACAAGCATTTCCATACTTTCAACATCTTTTAACTGTTCTGATGTAAGATAATCTCTTATAGATTCCTTGGGCTTAACACCTACTTCTTCCTGAAGTTCTTTAAGTGTTTTTCCGAATAAAGCTTTGTATATCATCTTTGTGTAATTCGGATACATAAACCTTTTATGCGGACTGTCGGCAACTTTCAATTTAATTGTATCTGTCAAAATGTGTCTTACAAGTACGCCTTTTGCACGCTCGATTTCCCATTGCTGACGCTCGGCATAAATGCGTTTTAGTTCTTTTTCCATTTCGTTGAAAGCCTTAATGTATGCCTCTTTGAACTGCATCGCCTTTTCACCCGTATAACCCATAACCAACAGAGTAAAACCGTCACGAGTCATAATATATTCCTTTTGCTTTCTGTTCCAACTATCAGTATATGAGGTCGGCTCAAAATTGAGCTTTCTAAAATCCTCGGAACACTGTAATGTTTCAATGTCTCTTAAAACATTCTTATGTTCCTTTCCGAAAACCTCTGCAACATCTCTACTTGTAGTTGTTAAAACTTCTTCATTCTTTTTACCTGTAATTTTTACCAACATAAAATCAATCATTCCTTTTGTTTTATTTTTTGATATAAAAATAGCACGCTAAATCATCAAGCGTGCTTAATCTTTATAATGACATTTTCCGTCATAATATACTTGACATCTTGTTCTCAAACAATCAATAAATTCTGTTTTACTATTTTGAACTTCGGTACATATCTTTTGCTCTCCATTTTCGTCATATTCTATTCTTGTCTGAATTATTGTTTGCTGATTAGTTGCATATGGGCATTTCATTACACCACCTACTTTCAGGCATAGAAAAACCGCCTTTAAAGCATTTTAACTTTAAAAACGATTATTGAACATATTGATATTTCACACTATAATCTACTTATCGGGTGGCATCCGAAATATATTATAGGAGGTGAATTAAAATGATGAATTGATTTATGCACAATGTTCACTTAAGGACGAAAAACATTGTGATGGTTATGAATCACCTGAGCGGAAATGTCCTTATTGCTATCCTCATTCTTTGAAAGGCTAAATATAACATCGCTCAAAAAATCATTATAAATGTCTCTTTTTTGAGAATAGCAATATTCTAAGAAACAGCATTGTGAGCAGTTCCCATTCAGACTTTCACAATGCTGTTTCATTTTACTATGAAATTCAATTATATCCATAATAATTCTCCATTAAGCAAAACCGCCCTCAAGGAGCGGTTTAATTTATGATTGTGATGGTATCAATCTCGTTTTCAGGAAATTCAACAAGTTTACCCAAAAACTTAGAATCAGTAGAACGGATAACAATACTATTTATATTTGAATCATTCTCATCGGCTGGAATAATATCCTCAACATTACCAATAAATTTTTTACCAGTAGTTGTTAAAACACTTATTTTTTTATTCCAATAATTAAAAATATTAAACATAATTTCACCTTCTTTTTGAGATTGCTGGTACAGCGTGTGTTCTGTTTTTAGAATAATGAATTCTGAAACGGTCAGTTTCTCCTAAATCTTCGCCATTAGAAGATACTACACGACCAATAATTTTATCAACAGTTATATACTCTTTAGCATTTGCAATACCATTAGCGTTAATGGTCACCTCGCCAGTACCATAATACTTATTAATAATTGATTGCAGTTCTTCCTCTGATATTATAAAATAACTTTTATGTTTAGCTGGGTCGTACATATCTGAACCTAAGATATGAGGTTTTTGTTTTTCAGAATTTAAAAGCTTAGTAATTTCTCCGCTTTCAATTCCTTCAACTATTCTTTTATCTCTTATTATACCACTTCTAACAACTTTATCAACAGGTATTTTCCACTTTCCAACCCCAATATTTCCTAAACCGTCAACAGTAACTCTCTGTCTCTGCTGTGGCAAATCCATAGCTTTAGAAAAGCTTGTATATTCTTGAGAAGTACCTCTATACTTTGCTCTTGCAAGCATTATATCTGTTTCATCAGCTTCACCGTCCTGCAATAGCTTGATTTTTTGTCGTTCGACTCTCATTCTCGTTTCAAGTTGTCGCTGTCTTTGCAGAGCTTCATATTTTGTATATTGCTTGCCATTGTAATCAATCGGAATATTCTCTTGACGATTCATTTCGTCAAGCTCTTCCTCGGTATATGTCGGAGCAGAAATGCCAGGAATAACAGGATAATAGCTATGATAGCAGTTAGCACCACACAAGCCCGTAACAGAACCTAAACCGCATACGCTTTCAAGCTCGCTACTCTTATACCAACGACCTTGCCAAACCTGGTGTGAAGGTCTGGCACCGCTATGCCACGAAACTTCAAACATATCTGTTCCAAGCTTTTCAGCATTGTGTTCGTTAATCTTTGCGGTAACTTGTGTAAGACCTGTCATAACTGCCCTGCGTGCTGCAACATCTGCACGATTACTCCAGCCTGTTTCATAATCAACGGTTCTTAGACCACTATTAGTCATTTCTGACACTGTCTGTTTAAGAACCGTATTATAGTCAAAAACGCCCGTAGCAATGCCGTTAATAGCATTGTCGAGCGTAGTTTGATAATATTTTGCAATAGGTTTAAATACCCTCTTATCGCCTGATTTTACAGCAAAGCCGAGCGATTGAGAGATGTTCTGCATAGATTCAAGCGCTTGTTTCACTATCGCTGATATGTATTGCTGTAAAGCTTCATTCTTTTCAAATGGGATAAATTGCTTTCCTTTTGCTTTATAGAGCGTTTCGTCTCTTGCATAGCCTTTGCCGATAATGTTTTGATATAGTTGATTTATACTACTCTCATCAAGATTAAATGCTTTTTTGATAGCTTTTCTTAATGATTTTTTGCTCTTTCCGAGTTCATAAAGCCTATACAACTGCCAATCTGCAGAACGGGTAATTCCACTGTTTATTCTTATGCGACGAATTACATCTTCCATTACTTCAATCTCAAGGCTTCTCATTGCATTATCGAATATCATTGAAAAAGCTTCTATTTCTTCGGGCGTATACATCAGTCGATAACCTCTGCTGTACTATTAGAAGTCATAGCCTTAGCGGTTTTTTCGTCTTCTCCGTACCATTTCATACGGTATTCCCATAAAGGCATTACCCCCATAGCTACATCTTGTCTGTCGCTTGCTCTCTTAACTTCATCATCGGCAAGTATGCTGTCTTCAAAGTTTATTGAGATTTCATATCCGCTTTGCGTAAGCTTGTTATAAAATGCAAGAGCGTAGCATAAATCTTCAAGGCATAACTTAAGATTATTTTGTATCGCTGTGACAGTATCGAATTTTCTTTGTTTTGATGACTTTATCTCAGTAGCTGTCTTATCTACCGTTTGAGGGTTTGATATATCACCATAGGAAAGCCCCACAGCAAACTCAATTTCTCGCTTGTATTCTTCAAGCCCTGAAATAAAATCAGCTTGTCTGAGCTGTGGAGAAAACTCGTGGTAGAAATCACCTTTACTTCCGCCGGATATATTTAATCCTCTATAAAGCCGTTCTTTTAAGTTAGGTAACTCAAAACTTTTCTTTCCTGTAAGAAGATTTTCAGTTGGTTTCAAAGCCGTTGTATCAACATCAACAGCTCTTTCTCCACTTTCAAATTCCCAGTCAAGCCTGCCGAATTGAGTGTCTGTCAATCGTATAAGATTTTTTACACAATCAAACATTGATACGCCCGAATATGAGCCGTCAATAGTATTTGCAATAGGATTAACATAATAACCAAAAGCCGGTCTAAGCATAAGCGGATAGCTTATTTCAGGTGGAAGAATTGCCCATTCTGCTACATCAGATAAAGGAATTTCCTTGCCCAGTGATATACCATCAAAAGAGCGGAACGCTCTATTCGTAATCGTTAAACCCTGCTCGTAATCTAATGAGTGATATTCTAAGCGTATACGATAATCGTTATTTCCAAGATATTTAACTTCCGGAAAAATAACCTTGATTAGCCTACCATTCACATCGTATTCAACAGGAATAAACTGCGATTGAGGAACAAACTGAACTTTATCTTCGCCGAGCGGTTTTATTATCATTGCACCGGACGCAAGCCCTCTTTGAAGATTAAGATTTAGATTTTTTACAGAGCTTCTAAAAATATCATCAAGCTTTTTATTTGATATTTTAATGGTCATTTCGTTTGTGGAAATGTTTGAAAGCTCTCTTACGACGGCCTGTTCAAGTCGTAATGAATAAATTCCTTTTTCGTGATTTATCCAAAACGCTTTGCCAGCATACATTCTCTCCCAATCCTCGATTGCATTAAGCATATCGTCTGTTATTGCAAGCTCGATGCCATAGACACTACTTACATCTGATTTTGATAACATTCCCCTTATCCACTCCCTTATTCTTGAAATAATGCTCATAGCTTACTGACCTCGCCTTCTCCAAATTCTCTCTGTTGCATATCTTACCGCGTCAATCATATGGTCGTTGCCGTCAGGATAACCGCTTATTACATTGCCTTCTTTATCCCTATCGTATTCAGCGTCAAGAAACTCTTGTGCAGCGACAGGACACCTCTCATTGTCAATAACAATCTTTTTTAAGGATTGCAGCCACTTATATGAATAATCTCTACTGTTAGGCCCCTTTTCAGCGCCTCTTGCAAGCAAACCATATGCTCTATAATCTTCTACCGATTTATTTTCAGAGCTATCACAAGTAATCAAATCATTAGCGGTTATGCCTAATTCAATAAGTTTCTTTGCTGTATCGATATTCTTTGTTTTATTACAAGTGTATTCCTGCCATATAAACAGCGTATGCTGTGCAGGAGCATACTGCACACGCACGAAAGCGTATAAATCAGGGTACCAGCCCCAGTCAACGCCATTGAAGATATAGTCGAAATGTTCGATTTCTTCATCGGTGACAGTTCTTATCTCTACATTATCGAAAATATTGCCACCGGTGCCGTTAGCAACGCCCATATACTCGTTTTCGTATGCAATAGGATTAGTTTCTTTCAGAAACTCTGCATCGTCTAAAAACGGCTTCCCAAGCCATTTAGGCGGTACCGTAAGATAAGTGCTTTCAACGACAAGCCTATCCTCACGAGGAATCTTAATATACTTATTCGCCCAGTTTTGAGCTGATTTCGGAGGATTGAAAGACTTGAATTTATAAGCTGTGTCACCGCCACGGATAACCGATTGCTCAATTTTACGGACGGCTTCTTCTCCCGCAAATTGGTCAAGCTCCTCAAACCACACTATGCCGATATAGCCAAATGCGGTTTTTATCGACTTAATTTTATTAGGGTCATCAGCACCTCGGAAGTATATCTTTTGACCTGTTTTAATTCGTGTAATCTCAAGCGGTGACACTGTACAATTAAATTCGCTATCAAGTCCGAGAGCGGATATAGCCCATAATATTTGCTGATATACGGAACTTCTTAATGTATCTGCAACCTGCCTTAAAACGCAAGCGTGCATATCCTCGTTCTTCATAATGAGGTCAACAACATTCAGACCACAGAAAGAAGATTTTGTTGAACCACGACCGCCAGGAAAGACATATTCAGAATATTTATGCTCTTCTATGTCAAAAAGCACTGGTGAAAAAGTCGGTGCAATCAGCCTTGCCGGAATACCTGAATATTCTTTTTCTGGCGCTATCTCTGGTTCGGATTTCTTTCTCTCAAGCTCTAAGCGAGCTGTTTCGGTCTTAATCTTATGCTTCAACAAATCATCGTCACGAATTATACTTCTTAATTCCTTAATGCTTGCGACATCGCCTTGCTTTGCGTTTTTTAATAAAGCTGCGTTTACAACAAGTATGTTATTTATGGATATATAATAAAAAAGTGGACAAGTATGATAAAATAGAAGACAGAAAAAGGAGGAATAAAAAATGTCTTCAAAAAATCCGAAATACACCCAGGAATATAAGCAAACAATAGTCAATCTGTACCATTCGGGAAAAACATATTCTGAAATACACAAGGAATATGGAATTTCTCACAGTGCTTTATCCAATTGGATAAAGCAGTACTCAGAAGTAAAAATTGATGATGAAACAGTTTTTACAGCCAAACAAATAAAGGAGCTTCAAAAACGCAATGCCCAACTTGAGGAGGAAAATCTAATACTAAAAAAAGCCATTGCGATATTCACGCCAAACTCAGGCAAAGACTGAATGCCGTAAAGCTGCTGTCATCGGAACACGCTGTTACAACGCTTTGCCGCGTTCTTTGTGTCAACCGAAGCACATATTACAAATTTCTTCATCACAAGCCCTCCGAAAGAGAGCTTGAAAACCGTAGGATTCGAAGTTGTATTGCCGAGCTTTATGCAAGGTCAAAAAAACGCTTCGGAGCTTACAAGATAAAAAATTGCCTTGCCGGTGAATATCGCATAAATATAAGTACGCAAAGGGTTTATCGCCTTATGAAAGGTATGAATCTGCCAAAAATGAGTACAATCAAGCCGTCCTATCCAAAACACAAAACAGCTTCGAATGAGCATTGCCCAAACATATTGAAACAGCGTTTTAATCCGTCCCAACCTAATAAAGTATGGGTATGTGATTTTACATATCTTCGTGCCGCGGGAAGATTTTATTACCTTTGTGTAATACTTGATCTGTTTTCAAGAAAGGCTATCGCATATAAGTTATCTCCACATCTCAACACAAAGCTTGCAATTGAAACACTTGATTCAGCTGTCGCCAACCGTAATATTTCAGGCAGCCTACTCTTTCACAGTGACAGAGGTTGTCAGTTTACAGCAGAAGCTTTCAGGAAACATTTGGACGAGCTAAATATTGTTCAGTCATTTTCCGCAAAAGGGCATCCTTATGATAATGCTGTAATGGAGTGCTTTTTCAAATACTTGAAAAAAGAAGAAACCAACCGCAGAACTTACTCTTCCTTTGATGAACTCAAACTGAGCATTTTTCAGTATATCCACGGTTTCTACAATTCTTTCAGACCTCATTCTCACAATAACGGCCTCTCTCCTGATCAGGCAGAAATAAATTTTTTGTAAAATTTGCTCTTTTACTTGTCTACTTTATTGACTATGGTCCATTTCCCAGAGTTATGGTTATTATGGACGATGCACAGGCCAGAGGTTTTTTGTTTAGTTACGAGAAGTTATTTGGTGCAAAAGCTCAAAGCGATACTGACGTAAAAAATAAGCGTGAGGGTAAGGATACCAGCATCACGAGAACGGCGCGTCTCTTTTACGTTGCCTGTACAAGAGCACAAAAGAGCTTGGCCGTTGTTGCCTATACGGAAAATCTGGAATCGGTTAAAGATACGGCCTTATCAAACTGTTGGTTTTCAGAAGATGAGATTTACATGCTATAGAATTATTGCCTGCAGGATATAATCACCCTGCAGGCATCCATTACCCGTTTGGCTAAGTTAGATTAGTATCGACATTGTTAGTGAATAGATAGTAAATCATCCAATGCCTTGACATTATTGCCGAGCTTAATGAGTTCAGATTTCAGTTCATTAATATCGATATCGAATTGTTTTAAACTGGGGTCTTTTTCTTGAGCGTTGAAGAAAAGCACTTTTCTTTCTACGAGGTCTAAATTATATGGATATAAATTCCTATTACTTTTGATGGATGCTACCATATCTGGATCACTGTCAGGGTGGATAACATTAAAACCACCGACACCTCGTTTCCCGGTTAATGTTGTTAGATTCCTCTCATCGAGATGTTCTATGAGATTTCTAGGAATTTTATTGCTTATTATTGGGAATTCCTGCTCAGAAAAACGATAGTTATTTCTATTAAGATTGACGTGTTCTTTCTTTATTATATTTAAAGCAGCATCACGCCCAGGCTTATAGATTAAGCGGTCATTTATAATTACCGAAAGAAATATACCAACTAAGTGAATCAGACTTAAATCCACCCCGCTTTTTAATAAAACTTTCTGCCATTTTTTAATCTTAAAGCCATGAGAAAAATTATGAGAAATGGTGCAAAATGAGCTTTTACCTGTCATAGAACTAATCATGGCAATCAAAACTGGTGCAAAAAATCACTTAGTTTCACGAAAAAAATGAGTCGTAAAAAGCCATGTCAGTCGCGTTTCCTTGTATCATAGGTGACGTCATAAGACATATAGCTAAGCCTCAGTATTTATGTGGATTTCCGCATTTTTACTGAGGTTATTTTTTTATAGCTTGTATTATGTAAAATTGTTTAAAATATTGCAAAATATTATATCGATATGACACTAAAAATAATATTTTTAATCCAGTAAAAAAGTGTAGTAGATTTTCCTACTACACTTTTAGTTCAACTTCTTTTAATTACAAAAAAAGCCTAACTTGTTATATTATTTTATGAATTAAAGCATTGTTTCAAAATTATAACCAGTTTCATCTATCATAACTACTGATACGCCCATAGATATTGCCGACTTTGCAAAAAATGTTACTGTCATTACTAATGTGAATGTTTTTCTGATTGCTTTCTTTATATAATAATTCTCTTTTTCAAACTCTAACTTTATCTTTTCAGAGTATATCCGGGACCTTCTGTGGTGCTGTTATTAGATATATTAGTAGCCATATAATGCTCGTCGCCATTATCATAGTATACTTTTATTCCATAATAATATGCTGAATACTTTGGAGCATAAAATTTACTATAATTAGGTGAGTACATATAATAATCAGAGGTAGAATCACTGTATTGATAGTATACACTATAGCAACTATAAGACTCGTTTTTTATATCAGACAATTTTATTTCATTAGGCGAATAAACATTTGATATAGTAACTGTGCTTAAAGCTGCATTTTTAGGTACTTTAATCAAAAAACGATAAGAAGAGCCATCAATGTAATAATTTGCACAGTCAATTTTAGAGTGGTTTTCAATGTAAGTAACATTAGAATCACTTGCTACTTGTACTGTGTCAGTGTCTCCTACCGCAAATACACCCATAGATGCTGCCGGTACTGCAAGGAGCGTCGCAGCGGTCATAGCAACCGCTAATGTGTTTTTAACTGTTTTTTTCATAGAACATCCTTCTTTCTTTTAAATTTATGTATTAATTATAAGCCTTTTTAAACAAAAGAATTGTTATTTGTTGAATTTTACATAAAAAAGAGTGATCTTGAATATACATTTGATTTTATATTATTTAAAACAGTTAAAAATAAATTGAATAATCACATTAACTTATTAAAATTAATACTTATAAAACAAAATGTACGAACTTAATATTAAAGCTCGTACATTTTTATAATAATATTAAATTACACAAATTGTGTTTTTATTCTTGACATAATCAGAAAATCAGTCTATAATTAAATTATAAATATACACAATAAGTGTTATCGCGTATATAACAAAGCTTTTAACTATACTTGCAGTGAATCAATCGCTAAAAGTGTGTAAGGCATAAGGTCGTTGACAGTTAAAAGCTTGCTAAAACAATTTAATAAAAATCATCGATATATTATAAATTCAACTGACCATAAAATTCTCTGAGTGTTTCACAAGAATTTTTAAATTTACTGATTTCGTCATCGTTGAGATTAAGTTCAAGAATATCCTTGATACCATCTCTGTTAACAATAGCAGGAACACCGATAGTTACATCTTGCTCTCCAAATTCACCAATAAGCATAGAAGAAACCGTAAGAATACTATTTTCATCTTGAAAAATTGCCTTAGTAATTCTTGTCAAAGCCATACCGATTCCGTAATAAGTTGCTTTCTTTGCCTCGATGATAACCTGAGCAGATGTACGAACTTCCTCCTGAATCTTCAAAAGTTCATTCATAGAGAAGTCACGATTTTGCTTTACTACATCTACAACAGGCTTTGTAGAAATCAATGCCTGCGACCAAGGAACAAACTCACTATCGCCATGCTCACCAATTACATATGCATGAACATTTCTTGGGTTGACATCGAAGTAATCGCCAATTAGAAAACGAAGTCTTGCAGTATCAAGAGTAGTACCACTTCCGATAACTCTCTTTGCAGGGAATCCTGAAAGCTTACGGGTTACATAAGTCATAATATCAACAGGGTTAGTTGCAACAAGAAAAATTCCGTGAAAACCTACTGCAACGATTGGTTCAACGATTGTCTTAAAGACTGCAACATTTCTGTTAAGCAGGTCAAGTCTTGACTCGCCTGGTTTTTGTGCAACACCCGCACAGATAACAACGATGTCAGCATCGCTGCAATCGCTGTATTCTCCGACATAAATCTTCATAGCTGATGGTGCAAAAGCAAGACCGTGGTTAAGGTCCATAGCTTCACCGATAGTTCTCTCTTTGTTGATATCGATAAGAACCATTTCGTCACAGCCATTCTGGTTAAGCATTGCATAAGCATAGCTCATACCAACCATACCTGTTCCTACAATAGCAACTTTTTTTGCCTCTTTTTTCATAAAAATTCCTCCTCAATATTTATTTTAATGAGTAAAAGAAGGTTTCGTAGGCATCGTCCCAGCCATCAATGCCATCGACTCCGCCTCCGTTCACACTTCTTAACTTGCTGTCATTCATATCCTGACCAAGTGCGAATAAACCGCCAATAGTTATATTATAACCTAAATCTTGCGAAACCTTGCAAAATTCGTCCATAGGATCTTTGGTGTTTCTTGTCGCCAAAAGCTTATCTCTAAGCTCAGTATCATGTCTTGCATCATATAAAAGCCTGTTAAGCTCACTCTGTGTTTTATCCATAGGCTTCTCACCAAATCAAGCTTTAACTACATTTGTAGGCTTTCCGTCTATAAAGTTTTTAAGATTGTTATAGACAATACCGACAAGGCGTTCTCTTGTTTCCTTAGGAGCCCAGGCAACATGAGGCGTTATCAACAGATTAGGAGCATCTTTCAGCGGACAATCGTTTCTCATTGGTTCAACAGCTATAGTATCAACAGCTGCTCCGCCGAGATGACCGCTTTTCAGCGAATCTGCAAGAGCCACTTCATCAACTATTCCGCCACGAGCTGTATTTATAAAATATGTTCCCTGCTTCATTTTCGCAAAGGCTTCTGCGTTAAAAAGCTTTTCGGATTGCTTATTCAACGGACAATGCAGAGAAATTATATCGCTTTTTTCAAGAAGTTCCTCGAATGAAACAAATCTTGTAATACCGTCCTCTCGGACAGTTCTTGTGTTTACGATAACATTCATTCCAAACGCACGAGCCGCATTTGTGACCGCTTTGCCGATACTGCCATAGCCGACTATACCCATAGTCTTTCCGGAAAGCTCCATTATATCATAAATAAACGGTGAAAAGGTTTCGCTTTCGCACCAACCGTTTCTATGAGTAAATTCGTTATATTTAGCAACACGATTAGTCATTTCGAGCAAAAGTGCGAAAGTATGTTGTACAACCGCACTTGTCGAGTAACTTCCTGCATTGCAGACGGTTATTCCGTGAGCATTGGTATAGTCAAGGTCTATATTATTATAGCCCGTCGCAAAAAGTCCTATGAATTTAAGATTTTTTGCACCTGACATATTTTCTGCTGTCATTGGCGTTTTATTACAAAGCACAACATCAGCATCTTTTATTGCCTGTGCTACATTCTTAGGTGATGTCAACGGAAGATAGGTTACTTTTCCAAAATCCTCAAAAACCTTGAGCGAAACATCTCCACTTGTAACAGTTTTATAATCCATAACTACTATATTCAAGGCATCATCTCCCCTATAAATATGCAAAAAACGGCACCATTTGGCACCGTTTCTTAAATATTACTAATTAGACAGCGTGGATTTTATTTTCCAAGTCTGCATTTTTAGAGTCAATGCCAATTTTCTTATCTCTACGCTTTTTGAAGAAATCGAGAGCAACCTTCGGGAACTGTGCATAAGAAAGAACATCTTCCTCTTGCTCAATCCACTCAGGAATCTCTGCACGAAGCTTATCAAGCTCAGGCTCAAGTAAATCAGCAGGACGGCAGTCGATTGCAGGCTCATCGCCTATAATCTTCTTTCTGAACTCAGGGTCAATCGGCACTGGAGTTGTACCGTATTTACCGGCAACAAGTCCCTTGAACTGGTCGTTGCACATCTTGTATCTCTCGCCCATAATGACATTGAACACTGCCTGTGTACCGACAATCTGTGATGTAGGTGTAACAAGCGGTGGATAACCTGCGTCCTTACGAACACGAGGTACTTCC
This sequence comes from Pseudoruminococcus sp., assembly GCF_047012705.1. Taxonomy (NCBI): domain Bacteria; kingdom Bacillati; phylum Bacillota; class Clostridia; order Eubacteriales; family Acutalibacteraceae; genus Pseudoruminococcus; species Pseudoruminococcus sp. Next base: position 17,140 of record NZ_JBKXNW010000011.1, read on the forward strand.
TCGAGAACTGCTGTAAGCTGGTCAGCCTTGCCTGCCTGCTTGAGCTGTGAAAGGAGGTTTGAAAGCATACCGCCCGGAACCTGATAGATAAGTGCCTTAACATCTGTTGCGAGCATAGATGGGTCAAGAAGTCCGCTGTCGATATACTTCTTTCTGAGTGTCATAAAGTATTCACGAACCTCAGAAAGTGCAACAAGGTCAAGACCTGTGTCATAATCTGTATTTGCAAGAGCAGCTACCATAGATTCTGTTGGAGCGTGTGATGTTCCGAGAGCCAATGGAGAAATCGCTGTGTCGATTATATCTACGCCTGCTTCGATACCCTTGAGTAAGCACATTGAAGCAAGTCCTGATGTATAGTGTGTATGAAGCTGAATTGGGAGGTCAACAGCTTTCTTGATTTCCTTGATAAGTGAATAAGTCTCATATGGTGTAAGGAGAGCTGCCATATCCTTGATACAGATAGAATCTGCACCTGCATCAGCAATTCTCTTAGCGTATTCTACATAATATTCATGTGTGAATACTGGACCTGTTGTGTAAGAAATAGCAACCTGTGCGTGTGCTCCCTCTTTCTTTGCAGCCTTAATAGCAACCTGAAGATTCTTAATATCGTTAAGTGCATCGAAAATTCTGATGATATCAATACCGTTAGCGACTGTACGCTGTACAAAATATTCAAGAACATCATCAGCATAGTGACGATAACCAAGCATATTCTGTCCACGGAAAAGCATCTGAAGCTTTGTATTAGGAAGATTCTTGCGGAGGATTCTCAATCTCTCCCATGGGTCTTCATTCAAGAATCGCAAGCAGGCATCAAATGTAGCACCACCCCAACATTCGATTGAATGATAACCGATTTTATCCATTTTATCAAGTATCGGAAGCATATCCTCGATTGGCATACGAGTTGCTATGAGCGACTGGTGTGCGTCACGAAGAGCTGTTTCTGTTACAAGTATTTTTTTCTTAGCCATTCTTTATGACCTCCAATTAGCCGATTGTTACGAGAAGAGTACCTGACTCAACTGCATCGCCCTTATTTACATTAACAGAAGTAATTGTGCCGTCCTTTGGCGCTTTGATTTCGTTTTCCATCTTCATAGCTTCGAGAACAACTACAACATCGCCAAGCTTAACCTGCTGTCCAGCAGAAACATTAACAGAAATAATTGTTCCCGGCATTGGGCAATTAAGTGGTTCACCGCTTGTAGGAGCAGCTGCCGGTGCTGCCTTTGGTGCAGAAGCTACCGGAGCAGCCGGTGCAGCAGCTACAGGAGCTGATGCAGAACCGCCGACTTCTTCAACCTGAACATCATATGCTACGCCATTTACGGTAATTTTAAGATTCTTCATATTATAAATCGTCCTTTCGAAAATCGAAGTATATTCAAAAATTTATCAGATAAACAAATTATTGTGCTTCTTTGGAAGTCTTTGTACTCTCTTGCCAATAAGCATATCAAGTGCAGACGCAAGCTTTGTTCTTGTTGCTGATGGTGTGATGACATCTTCAACATAGCCATTTGCAGCAGCCTCGAATACAGAACAGTTTTCTGCTTTGAACTTAGCAACAAGTGCTTCCTTATCAGCCTGTGGATTAGCAGAACCTTTAAGTTCCTTGCCAATCTCATCGCCAAGCATAATAACAGCAGATGCATATGGATTGAGCGGAGAAACAGACGCATTTGGATATGCAAATGTAATATCTGCATTAGAGCCTGTTCCTGCGAGTGCTACATAAAGAGCACCATAAGCTTCACCTGTGATAACCGAAATCTTTGCAGTTGTAGCCTCAGCATATGCACTTGAAACTCTTGCAGCTGATTTGAGGCAGCAGAATTTCTCTGAATCTACGAATGTAATAACCGGAATTGAGAACGCATCACAAAAACGAACGAAACGAGCAATCTTCTTGCAGGCATCTCCACTGAGAACCTTTGCACCAGCAGAAACGAAACCTACTGTAATTCCTGTAAGTGTTGCAAGTGCTGTGACTGCATCATCTCCATATGCTGCTGAAAGTTCAAGATAGCTTCCGTCATCAGCAACAAGCTCAGGAATATCATTAGCAGGAGTATTCTCTGCAACATTTTCAGAAGCATCTGCAAACTCAAAGCCAGCAGCTGTTTCTATATTATTTGCAGGAAGCATTGATGCAACATCACGAGCAATCGCAATAGCATCTTCTTCATCTTCGGCAAGAACGTGTGCTGTGCCATTTTCAAAAGCCTTTTCAGCTGTTGAACCTGTATTTACATCGAGTGAAAGCTCTGCACCCTTAGCTGCAATGACAACATCACCACAAGCTGCGATGAGTGCCTGTGTTCCAAGACAAGGGCCAAGCACAACAGAAATCTGAGGAATAACTCCAGAAAGTGCACTTGACATCTTGAGGATTTCGCCATAAGCTGTCAAAAGCTGTGAACCTTCGGTAAGTCTTCCGCCGATTGAATCATAAATTGTAATAACAGGTACACCTGTTTTTTGTGCAAGGTCATAAACCTTTTTTATTTTAGCTGCCTGAGCCTGTGACATTGCACCGCCACTTAAATCGCTATTTTGTGCGATAGCATAAACTCCTGTGCCATTAATATAGCCATAGCCTGCAACGGCCTCAGCGTAACCGCCCTCTGATTTTGCAAAAGCATCAACTTGTGTGAAAGTTGCATCATCAAAAAGCTTCTGCAAACGCATATAGCCCTTAGATGCTTCTACTTCACTTACTGCTTTAGAAAGGACATCATTTTTATTTTCGATACCCATCCCTTTTCCTCCATTCATTTGTGGTTAAACAAATTTTACATACTTTATATTATAAAGTAATTTTCTTAAAATATCAAGTAAGAATCCAAAAAAAGCCACTGGATATTATTGAATATTTGTTTATTTTTTAACTTTAATTCAATAATATCCTATATATAAACAATTATAGCATCTCAGGGTTTTTTAGTTTCTAAATGGCAACTGTTGGCATTAGTTTTATTTGAATCTTAATAACAACATCAAAATATCTTATATAGCTATATTTATTATAGAAATAATATAATTACTAAAATGTAATTAGTTAGAATTAACTTGTGCATATTTGGAGGACTTGCATATGAAAATTATTCATGCGGACATAAACGAAGCCAAAATCTTTGGAGATTTATATATACCTGATGAATCTATTTTGAAAGATAGAGTGTTGATTATTATAGGCGGAAGTGACGGCTATATAGTTTGACACAAAAACTCGCAAAAGTATTTTGTGAAAATAATATCTCGTCTTTTGCACTTGCATACTGGAATATAGCAGGAATGCCCTCGGCTCTTAGTGAAGTTTCTATCAAGGAAATTGCTAATACTGGTAATTGACTTAAAACTCAAGAATATAATAAATATGCTCTCTATGGTGTATCAAAGGGAGCTGAATATGCACTTACTGCTGCAAGCTATCTTCCAAAAATAACCTGTGTAATAGCAGTTTCTCCAATAGATTATATTATGGAAGGATTAACTATAAAAATCAAGCTTACAGGTACTTCAAGTTGGAGTTCTAAAGGAAATAGTTTTCCCTATGCTCCAATAAAAATGAAAATGCTTCGTTTAATTAGAAATTGCATAAAAGAACGGCAGGTGGATATGTATTTTATAAAGAAGCTTTACAAAATGCTAAATAAAGATGCAATTATACCTATCTGGACTATAAATGGTTCTATTCTTTTTATTTCTGCCGATGATGATAGAATATGGCCAAGCAATTAAGCATCAGAGCGTATGGTTAAACGATTAAAAGATAGAAATTTTCCATACTCTTATAAACATATCAATTATGAATATGCAAGCCACTTGATTATACCTATTCAAACAGGTATGGAAAAATATTTTAAAATAGAAAAAAACTATCCTGCCGAATGCGAAAAAAGCAAGCAGGATAGTTTAAAAGAAGTTATTCAATGCTTAGTTGAGGTATGGTGATTCGCTTTAATTATTTCTATACTATGCTTTAATTTGTGTGTTTATTCATTATGTAGAACTGGATTATTGATGCAAAATAACTGTCTACCTGAATTTGTAATTTTTTATTTCAAATATTCATCCTTAATTACAAAAGTTGACATGAAATACAGCACACTTGTTGCCGAAATATGATAATAATTTTTATATCCAAAGGCACCATGTGCAATATCGTTTCTTAAATTGAGCTTTTTTCTTTGAAATAGCAATTTCATAATTTTCAAAAATGTAGGTTCTACTTTATTTGAAAAAATAGAATAATCTAATAACTGATTTAATGTTGTTTTATTAAGAAGTAAATTTTCTTGATCTTTATTGGATGTATCCAATACTTTGACATCATTAAAAAGCTTATATGCTGCTTTATAAAATCATCTTAAATACTTCTTCACTTACCACAAAGAGCCACGGAATAACCGTAGCTCAAGTAACAATAGTTCCAATTAACACATAATTCTTTTATAAAATATTTATTATACTTTTTTGAATTATCCTTCTTAGATATGGCATATTCTTTATAGATTATGATATACATCAATCTTCTTTCATCGCTTTTATCGGACAAACATTTATACATTGATAACAGTGAACACACTTAATTTCATCTATAAGTGGGTATTCAAATCCTTCTTCATCTTCTACCATACTGATTGCCTCTTTCGGACAAATCGCATAGCAAGCTGTACATCCACAGCATTCTTCTTTTCTTTGTATATAATACTGGAAATTCTTTCATTTATTTTTCCTCTTAATTCAGTTTTAAAAAACATATCATCTTGCATTATGTACTTTTTATAATATGCAATTTTTTAAGCATTTTTCTCATTACTTCATAATACTGTCCTTTTGTAAGGCACAAATAAATAATAATCATCATTCCATATGAAAGAACTCCGGACATTATAACTATTATAAGCCAAATTACACTATACTTTGCAAATAAACTAACTATTGTAACTATTCCATACATAATTGCTCCAATTATTACATATGGAATAGCTAATTTTAAAAATTTAAAAAGTGGAAGCTCTTTTCTTACGAAAAACGAATGTGCAATCGCTACAAATGCTTCTGCAATTACAGTTCCTATTGCGGCTCCTATCGCACCAACTACCGGGATTAATAGTATATTAACTATCATATTTGCACCAGCACCACAAAACATTGAAATTATGTATTCTTTATCTCTGTTATTTGGTATCAAATATTGAGTTCTAATTACATTAGCCCAAGCTGAAAATATTAATGAAATTGATAAAATTGGAATTATTTTTCCGCAATCAGAAAATTCTGCACCATAAAAAACAACTGATAAAATAGTAGCAACTGATGCTAATCCAAAAGCTAATGGACTTGCAATTATATAAATTCCTTCTATAGATTTATTTAAATACTCTCTGGCGGTTTTAAAGTTACCTTTAGATAATAGATTTGACATTTTAGGAATCATTACTGTTCCTAAAGCGTTTATTACTCCCATTGCAATAGAAATAAATTTTTCTGAATTTTCATAATAACCTAATTGACTTATTGTTGTCATTGAGCCGAGCATAATCTTATCCATATATCTATATAGACTTGTAGCAATTGTTGGTAAAAATAAAATCAAAATTGGCAGAAAAGCTTTCGCACAATCACTCCATTTTGTTTTTACAAAATGAACATATTTTCTCAACTGAGTCCACATAGCCAATTGACCCAATAAAACTCCACCAGCCATTATAATTATGTAAAGACCCAAATCTTGTTTACTTTTTACAAACACAAGAATCAAAACAACAGTTAATAATTTAATTATTGTATTTCTTGTAACTGTTAATTTAAATTTCTCTATTCCAAAATAAAACCAATTAATATCAAAAATACCAGAAATAACATACAAAAATTGAAAGTAAAAATAAATTTTATATTCCTGTTTTGCTCCAAAGCAAACATATAACATATATATTAAACTAGATATTATTGCAATTATTAATTGTAATTTATATATACTTGAAAAAGAATAATTTAGCTTATCTTGGTCGTCTCTTACTCGAGCAATAGTACGATTTCCGTAAACACTCAATCCTAATTGTGCGAAAAGTACAAAATAATATGCTATAGAATGTGTAAACGAATAAACTCCAATCAATTCTGCACCCATAACTCGTGCAATATAAGGTGCTGTAATTAACGGAAGTATCATTATAAGTATTTGATACGCAACATTATATAAGAAATTTTTAAATACTTTCATTTACTTGATTGATTCCTCCGTTAATATTTTTCCTTTCATAATTATATAGTTGTTCAAACATAACAAAAAATCCCCAATAAGCAATTGTATTAATATGTGATTCTGTAATCATCATAATAACAAATCCTATAATTCCACAAAGTACAGGAATACAGGCGGAATTCTTTTTAATGTTCTTATGCTTTCGTAAAACATAAAATAACAGCATCAAACAAAATAAAAAGCCAATAATTCCGCCATATAAGAAGAACTCTAAATATCCATTATGTGAATACATATATTTTCCATTTACATTGATATGCCCTCCATTATAAGGCATTCCATATCCCAATAAAAATGACTTTTTAATCATATCTATAGCTTTTGACCATATTATAGTTCTATCTAAATAGTTTGATGCTTTTTGAGTATCTACAAAATATGAAACGATTGAATTGAGTCCATCATTAAAGGCTAATATCGACATAGCAATAGCAAATATAAGTATTCCCATACTCACTTTATTTACATTAAAATATTGACCAAATTTTTTAGATTTACTAAACCAATAAAAGCCAACACAAATTATCATACCAATTATTGTTGTAATAGATTTTACAATAATTGATAATACAAAACATAATAACACTATTGCTATAACTTTTTTTTGAATTTTTCCTCCTTCTAACTCACATAATACAAATCCAGAAATAATTGCCGGAAAAAAGAATTTAGTTAAACCATTTTTACTTGCTAAAAAATAAATACTATTATAATAGACTGTGTCATATCCAAGTCCATTAGGCTTAATAATCATAAATATTGTATGTAAAATTATTAAAATCGACAATCCATAAAATAGTGCCAAAAAAAAACGATGGATATCCTTTCTTGATTCCAAATATATCAGCATACAAAAACCAATTACAGATGCCATTTGTATTATTAAGCTTCTGACATTACCTCGATTAATAAGTGTTGATAGTAAAAATATTCCATAACAAATAATAATTATTATAAGTGTTTTGGGTAAGTATCTTTCAAATAACATCTTAAATACAATAATAATACATACACAAACTCTAGCCATATCCCATAATGTATTAAGTGTTGAATATTCTGGTAAAGAATTGATAGCCAATGGTTTAAAAAATAAAATGCATATAAGAATAAGAATAGGAAATCGGATTTTTTGCTTCGATATAACCATTCATCCGTACCTCCTTACAAATCAGTTATTATATAATTTTATATATGTATCTTGTAAAAACTTTGAAACATCTTTTATATCATATCCTGCAGCATATATTTTTTGAGCATTTTTTAAATTACGAGTTTCATTCATTCTTTCAGAAATTCGATTAGCCCACTTTTCACTTCCTAAACTCAATGGAAGAAATTCAAAATTATCTGTAAGATTAACTGTAGCAGTTGCCTTTAAAGCCCAACCAGACTCATTAACTGCTGTTGTCTTTGCATCATCCTGAGTTATCTGTACAGAATCAGCTGTTACCTTAAGGCTGTAATCCATATTGATATATGCCTTTAAATTTTGTTTTATGGAAATTTATATAATATTCCAAAAAAGAAAATGCACTAAGCTTATAAAAGCTCAGTGCATTTCAATATGGCTTTTTAATAGATTACATCTTGCCAAAATACTTTTTGAGATTCTCAGGTTCTTTTGTCTGGCAGAAACTATTTGTTGATGCTGTACCACAAGCCATCTTTGCTGACTTTATAGCAAGAAATTCAACTGCCTTCTTGATATTCTTCTTTGCTGACATGAGATTTTCTCCTTTCTTTTAGTATTATTTCAACCAGTATAGCTACATCGACAACTATTACAGTAGGTAATACAACTAATACTGAATCAAAACCTGTTTTATAATATATAAACATAGATAGTAAAATTTCTACAAAGGTTATTGAAATAGAAATTATCTTAAATTTTAATCTATCAAATTTATCAATCTTTTTATTTTCATTTTCAACAGGCGAGAATATTGCCATAATGATAAATGAAACTATAAATACACCTATATGAATTATGATGTTATATTCCATAAAATACTTTATATATAATTTATTTGTTATAAATACAAGCAAAGCTGATAAAGCAAAAACTGTATTGCACCTAATATAGGTTTGTGCATGGTATCCACCTGAAAAAAATCTTATTAAAGAAAGTGATACTATAAAAATTATGCTTTCAATAACACTTTGAAATAATATTCCCATTGTAAGCACTACTATGGTTCCAATTAAAGATGAAATCATAAGCTCAATTCCATACACATAAATGCTCATAGGATATTTACTTTTTTCATCAAATAATGAATTAGCTATATTTTTTGAAATTGTATGTAACATATTTACATCACCTGATTTATACTATACAGTATAAATCACGATTTTACATTAAAATGATGAAAAAGGTAACTTTTTAATTGAATTTGTCAAATAATAATTTAAAAATAAAAAATGCTCGAATTTCTTCGAGCATTTTTTATTTTTAAATTATTTATTACAATGAATTATGGCAGATACATATAAGTAATTATCTTTTTCATAACATTTTAATTCGCCATTATATTTTTTATACAATCTGAAATAATACCTATTCCCTTACCATGATTAGATTTATCTTTCTTTGTAGTGGTTAGGTTCGGATTTAAAGCAAGTATAGATTCAGTTATTCTATTTTTGCAAGTAATAACAATATAACTTTTCTTATATGATATTTCAAGAGTCATTTTTCGTTTATCATAAGGTTGTTTTTTAAGATATTCTATAGCATTATCACACATATTACCTACTATAGAAACTATATCTGTATTTTTTATATTACTAATAGCTTGTTCATTTATATTTACTTGAAAATCAATTTTACTATTTACAGCTTTTTCACGCTCAACATTTATAATCGCATTAAGCAAAGGGTTATTTGTAGATACCGGAGTATAAATTGTTTCAAGATTTTCTGATAAAGAATCACAATATTGCTTAGCTTCTTCATATTTACTTTCAGAAATTAACTTACTCAAACAAAGCATATTGTTTTTTATATCATGCTTTGTTTTTGACATATTTTCTATCTGTTCATTAGTATGTAAAATATCTTCTTTATAAAGTTGCTCTCTTTGCTCAGTAAGCAAGAGTTTTGTTTTAATCTCATTACTTTTGCTTATTTTTGTCATCATGAACCATGTTATAATTGCAATAGCTGTCATACTCAAACAAATAAATGTCAGCAGTCCAACTACTTCCGGTTGTAATTTGGTTAAAATAGATATATATACACATGAATATATAATCAGCACTGACATAATTGGAATAATCAAAAATGCCACTATATCTGTCCATTTTTTCAATTTAAGTTCTGTTTTATTAAACCTTACAATAATCAAAAGCACTAAAGCATTTGTTAAATTTATAAGTACCATACACAAGTATCTATATATAGATGCCTCAACCATAAGATTTTCAACCTTTTCATGCGTAAAATAACTCACAGTAAACGCAAAGCCAAAACTTATGACAGTATTTATCATTTGGGATATAACCGGCATGATTATCTTCACAAATATGTTTCCTTTTAGCATAATAAGCGTATATGCAATTTGTATTGATACATATAAAATTTCAGGTAAACGATTTACACTAGACGGATAAAAAGAAAAATATGTAAGTACAACAAATAGTAAAGCTACAAAAGAGAAAAATCCTATATAATCTTTTTTAGTTTTCTTCCCTTTATTAAATAATAAAAATAAAAATCCTATAAACATAAAAGACTGAAATATATTTATACAAATTTCGACTATTGCATCAATCATCATCGACCACCAAACTTTCGTAATATTTGTTATTTACATCGCTATAATATTTTCTTGATAAAGGTACTCTATCTCCATTATCGAGCAACACAGATTTTTGTTCTATTTCAAAAACATATCTAAGATTTACTAAACATCCAATATGTGTTCTTACAAAATTTTGTGAGACCAAATCAGCAAACTTTTCTTCTATTGTAGTTCTCTCTTTATAAACTCCATTTACAGTATGAAACCAAACATAATTTTGAATTTTCTCAATATATATAATATCTTTTGTATATACAGTAATCAAATTTCTTCCGTTTTTTATAGTATATTTTTGTCTTTTCTGATTTATTTTTTCATAAATCTTACAAATGCAATCTTCAAGAACTCTGTTAATATCTTTTTTTCTGATAAATGTATAAGGAAACTCTTTCAAAGCTTCATAAACCAGATTTTCCTTACTTGTAACAAAAGCTATATAAGGAAATTCTTTCGGATTATAAGATTTATTTATTTCTTTCAGAGCAGTTATTCCATCTGTTATCGGCATATCTATATCCAACAATATAAGATGATAATTCCTATATATACTCATAATATTTATTGCATTATTAAAAGTATCAATATCATATTCAAATTCCATTTTATTACATATATTGATTACATCCGATTTAAGATTTTCTACAAAAGTTTGCTCGTCATCAATTATAGCAATATTCATACCTACTCCACCAATTATCCCTAAAATAAAAACATAATCACTTATAATAAAGTATATATTTAATATCACAAAAAATCAACCTAAAAATTATATTTATCAAAATAAAAATCTCGATTAAGCTAAATGCCTAATCGAGATTTTATTAAAATCATTTAATTTTTGCTGTTGCTTTCAGCTTATTAATAAACATAAACCCTGCAACTACAAGAAGTACGCCCATACCAAAAGATATGAAATACGCTATTCCTTTATTACCTGTTTCAGGAAGAACAGGTAATTTTCTGTTGACAATTTCAATCTTTTGAATAAGCGAATTATTTGTAACTATTTTGGGTTCTGCTGTCAAAATGTATCCCTCAGGCGAGCATATTTCTTTGATACAATATTCATCACGCAAAAGCTTATCAAATGTAGCTTTGCCCTCAGAATTTGTAGTTTGAACGCCCGAAATATACCATGTTTTATCATTATATACTATAACCTTGTCTGGACTAAAATCCAAAGCCTCATATTCGCTATCAGAAAGTTGGTCGCTCTGAACCGGACTATAAATCGCAAATATAGCGCCTTCAAGCTTAATTTCAGAATCTTCGTCATCTACTTTAGTTATTTCTGCTGACCATTCATTATATCTGTTATTGCAAAGCAATACCTGATTTTTATTATAAGAATATGTAAATGTCATAGAATTTTGAGATATATAATTCCAAGAATTAAGCTCATAAATATCATCAGTAGGCAGTTCAACTATAGTATATTTCTGACCATTAATCCATTTAAGCTTATCATATTCTAAATCAAGTTTCTTTGAAGCGAAACTTTTACCACTCAAAACAGTTAAATCTATTTTCTGATATGGAGTATTATTATTTTCTAAAGCCTGAATTAACTCATCAGCAGTTGAATATTTTCCGCTATACTTTTCTCCCTTATAAACTAAGAAGGAGAAAGTAGTATCTTGCTTTACAGTATAAGTATTACCCTCTATATCAACAAGTGTTTTTTGAATCATTGGTGTTTCTGTAATTTGTACGCCTACTGACAAAGGCATAGCTTCAAGCTCAGTTTTCTGACTATCATTCAAAATATAATGGTAACCAAAACTATTCCAAGCTTTTTGACCAGCAATCGCACCATCATCTGCTTTAGCATTGAAACTAATTTCTACAACAGCCTTATTTTCAACCAAGTTTTCATCGTTAATTATAAGGCGAACAGCTTCAGCATTTTCTGAACTTTCTGACCATGTAGAAACTCCTTTCCAATCAGAACTTGTAAGAGAGCTATCTTTTTTAAAGCCAATTGTATATTCACTAGATTCAAGTGTTTTAGTATTTCCATTAGAGTATGTAATCTTAACCACAAAGTTTGGATTTTCAGAAAGATGTACAGCAAATTCGCTTCCTCGCAAAGCGGTAGAATCAAACGGACTCGTATCATTAAGCTTAGGAAGAGTATCTATCAACACAAGTCTTTTCATAGTAGAATTTGTTTCGTTTTTAACAGAAAGAGTATACCTAAATTCATTTTTCTTATTATTTAAGGTAATATAATTTTTCTCTTGGTTTGAATCAGTTTTATTATCTGTATTATTTATTTCAAATACTTCTTTAATAGAAGAAGTCAATGCACCAAAGCTTATATTTAGCGGTGAGTTATTGGTAACTCCTATTAAAGTCTTTCCGTCACTATCATAAACAAGTGAACCCTGTGTTGTAGAACTAAAACTCTGTTTATTAGGAATAAGAACAGCAGTATTAGTATAAACCGTATTAACAATCTGACCCGTTACATTAACACTAGAAAGAGATAAATCAACATAACCTCCTTCTTCCGGAATAGAGAATCCTTTATCTGCAAAACGTATAGACAAAACCTCTTGTCCTTTATCATTTTTGCTTATTGAAATAGAAATATTTACATAAGAACCATTGTTATCACTAATAGGTACAATAACTTCTGTTCCGTCAAATGGGATTGTACATTCGTTATTATTATAATTAGACCTTATTCTTATAGAATCATCTGTTTTTGTTCTTTCTGAAAGTATTGTAATAAAGTTTTCAAATTTTTTAACTTCAGAAGTTTGAGTATTATCATACATCTTAAGACTCAAGCTTCCCGTCAAAGAATATCTTATAGGTAGTGTATCAGTTATTGTATAGTCAGTTATTGACCTAAAGCCTGAATTATGCATTCTTACACGCCAATTTACTACAGCTTGTGGAGGAGCATCGGTAACATATCTTATTATGTTTCCATTAGTATCAACATACGAATCTGTATAATTCGTAATTCCAGGACTAATACCTCCGCGAGAAACGGTTACATTAGAAATCAACCATTTTCCTGAACCATTAAAGCCATATTTAGAGTGTACATTTTTAGCATCGTCAATAGCTCTTGTGCCATCATTTTGATCCATATGTTCATCATTAAGTTTTCCATTAACTGAAACATCGTCTGAACTTACTGAATTTACATCTGCATTAAGGTAATCGTAATAATTCATTCCGATAGTATTAACCGCTTTATCATATGAATCTTCTATAAGTCCAATATCGCAGACATATGAAAATGCAATAGCCTCTCCTTTTTCAAGGTAAAGTTTATTTCTGATTTCATCATATTTCACTGCGGAATCTTTCTGTTCAATCTTAGAGAATTTAAAGCTAAGTGTTCCGTCATTATTTTTCTCGCAATTTACATTAACAGACAAGAATTTTATATCATCAGTCGATGAATTTTTTATATTCACAAGAAAATTTGATGAATTATCGCTTGTTATCATAGTATCTGATAAGGTTTGATTTACTATCGGAGAATTTCCTGAATTCATTGTTAGATATGTAAAACCTTCAGGAAGCTTATCTTGCATATCGTTAAGATAAAGCCTATTATCCCCATTATTATACAGCACAACATAATACATTATTGCACGGTTTGTGTAATCACGATTATTATAATAGACTCTGCTGGAAGTTTCTACACATTTTATATTATTACTACCATTAATAGAATATTTCAATGTGCTATAAACGCCCTTCTGTAATAAAGCTTCGCCCTTGCCTATCAAACCATGACTTACATAAGATGGATAATCATAAACAATAAAAGTGTTATAAAGCTTATTACCTTTCATGTAACTACAATAATTTTTCCATATTGTAGCATCACTTGGGAAATCCAACTTAACATAAATATAGAAGTTTTTATTTGCCTGTAGAGTTATGCTTGTATCAGATGACCATTTTATAGTTTGAGCCGTACTGTCATTTGAATCTTTTTCTATGCTCCAGCTATCTAAATTTTCAGCAATTACACCCTCTGTTTCCTGCCAGCTAAGAGATACATTTTTATCCTTTTCCCAACTGAAAAAACCTCCATTTGTAGGAAGATTATCTAAAATATTATCACCTGTTACTGTAATATCAAAATTATTTTTATTAAAAAATGCAAGTCGATAATATACACTTTCTCCTACTTTAATGTCAGAATAATCATCATCATCTACTGTATATGTACCATCGTTATTTTTATAAACAATTTTCTTATTGAAATCAAGTAATGAGCCTCCTCCAAAAACTGATGCATAGAGTCTGTCATTTTTCTTATCATTCATCCAAATTGTATTTGAGACATTATATCGAGTAGAAGTAAAAACATCTAAATCAACTATCGTCTCATAATTTAGATTTATATAGTATCTTTCACCTTCAAGGTGTGAAAAATACCATTTAATCTTAGTATCAAGTCCAGAAGTAGATTTAGATACCTTTATAGTATCAGCTATAAATTTAGTACCTTCATCATCTACACCAACAACTACATTTCTATATGTTCCAGGTTTATTAAGCTTATAATATTCTTTACTGTCAACCGTAACCTTAGATAAGCCCATACTTGAAAGTGCCATATTATCTTCAACAGAAACAAGTAAAGATTGTGTACCTGAAATATCATCAACCATCGGTAAATTATCGTAAGTTCCATCGCCATAATGATTAAATGTAACGAGATTATCCAAAACCTGATTTACAGGTACATTGAAATTATCTTCCAATGGTTCAGATTGTCCATGTGCATAGACTAATTTATTCAGAATAGCCTCGCTCCTTATCTCAGTTATCTGACTCATATTTGTTTCTCTCACTTTGACATTTTCTTTTTTATATAAAAATGCCATATTTTGAATATTCATAAATTTGTTACTATACTCAACCGGTTTATCATTTGTGTCGATAAGCTGAAAAGTATCTTTAGTATTCGAATAGATTATATAATTTTGGATACTACCTCCGTTAAGCTTATAACACTCGTTACTGTCATTAAGCGTCCATTCTACTATATATTTAGTTTTATTGACATTATAGAAACCTAATTCATCAAAAATATCTTTAAGGCTAAGATTATCTGTAACTTTATAAATTTTTGATTCAGTAGCTAACTGTATGTTATCGCCATTCCATGATATTATCAACTTATCCGTGGTATAATCCATATCATCCGAGTTAGCCGCATTCTTATAGGCTGTCTTACCATCATAAGCTTTAACTGCTGTTTTCGATTTTGACAACATAGCATCGCAAATAGTTACTTTCAGCTTTTTGCCAAATTCGTCATTCAACATTTTCTCTATATTTTCCGGTTTAATATATAACAAGTTTGGCAATTCATCATATATTCTATAAGAAGTTTTTTCAGAATCAACATATGCCGCAGCACCGGTATTTTTCAAACAAATTGTATATGTAGTCGTTTCACCTAAATATTTTGGTCTTTTCAAAACACCTTTACTAAATTGAAGCTCCGCTTCTTTTAGAATAAATTTAGCCTCAGCCTGTTGAATATCTGTTTGTTTATCGGCAGTGTAGGTATAGTGTACAACAGAATATATATTATTCATTATAGAAAGTTCATTAACCGTTGCCTGATTTAATATACCTGAATCTATGTATATAGTTTCCTTACTTATTGTAAAATCACAATCTGATAAAGCTATTTCACTTTTTTCATTTGTATTATATCTTCTCCAATGGAAAAGCAGAGTATTATGTTCATCGCTCCATTCCACATTAAAGTTATATCCTTGACCAATTGTGGCTATCACCATATCGCCTACATAAATTTTATTACTAATTGTGCGTATGTCACCACTTTTAATTGCAGAAATAACCTCAGGATTCCACGAAAAGTATTCAGGCAAAACTACATAATCATAAAAATCAACTGATTTTACAAAATCCTTGCCATCACTAAGTGTTTCGTCTGTTTTTCTTTTAAATTTTACTTTCCATGTAATATTGTTATCAGGAAGCACATTGCCTTTACCATCGCCAATAAGATATAATTTAGCGTTTCCTGCTTTTTCTTTACTTGTGATAAAATCATCAGCTTTAGTTGTCCAGTATGATTGAATAGAATCAGAAAAATCCTTAGATTCAACACAATCTACAATAGTTCCTTTCTGTGATTCAGCCTGTTCTTTTGTAAGCTTAAAGCCCCAAATTTTCAATTCGCCGCCCGGAGAAGTTGGCGAAATATAATTGGCTGTAAGCAAAGCTATGGCTGTAGAACCTGCATAATTGGTAAAATCAACATAGCAAATATTTTCAACATCAGTAGCAAAACATTCTGCCTTTATAGCATTATCAAATTCCAGAGACTGTCCCTTTCCAATAGAAAAAACGCCTTCAGGGTCAGAAAACTCAAAATAAATACGATATACAACATCTTCGTAGGTTCCCTGTTGCATCTGTATATTTATATTAGCATTTTGACCTGTTAAAAATTTATATCCTCCATAATTACCATTTGCAATCCATTCGCCAGTATTTTTGGTATTAACATAAAGAGAAAAATTGTCATCGTTTTCAAATCGTATTATGTTTTTACCATTCATTGATTGACTATATTTTACATTACCGGATTCACTTTTAAGTGCTGTATTTATAAAAGCACGAATACCAATTTTTATATTAGGATTTGTAAAGCTTTCAGCCGCTTTTTCTTCGCTATCTGCACCATTTATGTTTCCAAGCTTAGAACAATTTGCAAAACCATAAGGATTTATTATTTCTACTACACTTGGGTCTGCAAAATTTACACTTGTAAGGTCAACTGCCAACTTAAAAGCGTCTTTTCCAACCTCATTAACGATGCAATTTACATCCGTTTCAGGAGTTATTGTTTTCGGTATAGTAACATTTTTAAGCCCATAAGGCACATAAGCAACACTCGCAGTAAGAGTTGTTTTATCATATTTATATACCACACCCTGCTCGTCTACCCATATTGTACCATACAAAGTGTTAAGCGGAGTTGGCATATCTTCAAATTCAGGATTTATTATATCAATTTGGTTAGGGCCAACAAAAAGTATTTTATCTGTCAAAGCATTTTTTAGTATAGTCTTAAATCCTGTTATTAAACTACCATGTTTGCTGGTAACTATTTTATCGACATTCTTTCCGATAGTCAACTCATATTTATTTACCCTATTCTGCTGTGATTGATAACCTGAAACATATTTAGCGTCAAAATATACTTTCTGAAGATTTGGTGTACACATTCCCAGTGAATAATCCATTATACCTGTTACTGTACTTGGAATATAAATCTCCTCAAGCAGATTGCCATCATGATAATAAAAGTAATTTCCTACTACACCTCCATCTGGAATTTTTAGCTTTTTAAGATTTGTAGCATAATCAAAAAACCATGCATTTTCTATAACAACTCCTTCTTCTACTGTTATTTCTTCTACTGATGAATTATTAAAAACCCATTGTGAATTTATTTTACTTGTTACAGTAGCAGGAATTGTTACTTTTTCTAAGTTTGTTGTCTTAATAAATGCACTGCTACAATTAAGGTTAGTAACGAAGCTCGGTATAGTATATTCCTTGTCTGCTTTTTTAGCAGGATACCAGACTAACTGCACTTCACCATTGTCTAAACGCTTAAACAAAACATTATCCTTTACAAAATATGTTCCGTTATCATTATTATCTCCTATACTTATTTCCTCTAAAACACTTATATCATTTGGAAAAATTGATTTTATGCTTGAAGGTAATTTTAATTTCGTAATATAACATGAACCAAAAGAGGTTGCACCTATATTTTCTACGCCTTCTTCTAATATCAGCGAATCAATTTTGACACGGTTCCCCAAAAATGCTGCGTACCCTAAGTTTTTAACACTTCCGGGGATTACAATATTACTAAAATTGTTCATAGCTAATGCCTGCGATCTTATTTCTGTAACAGTATTGCCTATATATAGTTCAGTGCTTCTGTCGCTTAAAATACTGACATTTGAAAATGCATTATCACCTATGACTGTTATGCCATCCTCAATCACTAACTTAGTAACATTCAAATAACCCTTTTGCACCCATGGTGTATCGTTCCTACTTGAATAATTTGGTATAGGTCCTGTACCTGAAATAGTAAGCGTAGATGTTCCAGTTATGTCATTTTTGGTATATGTCCAGCTCGCAGTATCTGTAACTGCTCCGCCGTCAACATATTTTTCAACACCTGTGAAACTTGAACGCATAGCAAGCATTTTCCCCTTGGCAACGTTCCACTCTAATAAGAAGTCCTCTCGTTCAGAAGAATCTTTCATAGCTCTATCAAAATTCTCGCCACTACCGAAAAAAACTCTCATTTCAATTTTTTCCGAATTTGCATTTTGGGCTTGTTTTTCAGATTTTACTCTCTCTATAATTTCACTTTCAGAAAGAGCAATTTCCTTACCATTCTCATCAATGGTGGTTTTCGGTTCATAGTCATTTATGTCACTCTTTGTCGCAACATATATTCCTGAAGTACATTTCAAAGAAAACTCGCTCGATTCTTCGCCTTCAAGCTCAAACCAGTAATTAACCGCACCATCATCAGCGATATACCTATTAAGAGTAATTTTCTTTCCGTTATCATCTGTAATCTCAGTTTTATCATTTTCATCAAAAGAATATTCATCAGATAAACCTGCACCAACGCTACTAAGAGTTAAGACAAAACATTTATCAGAACCAATCGCATTTGCCTTAACTTTTATAGGAATAATATTTCCCATTTTTGTTTGTGAATTTTCTACAATAATTTCTGAACTTTCTTTTGCAATGCTTGTTGCCGGTTTAAGCGAAACAAATATCGCAAAAACAGTTATGAAAATAAATATTGCTCCTGCATCTGTAATAGATTTTTTAAGTCGAAAACTATTTGTAAGAATTCTCTCTTTCATAAAAAACACCTCTTTAAAGCTCTTTGTACAATACCACTATAAATAATTACAACTGTGCAGATTTATTTATTTAATTATATTATTTTTAGTTCTATTAGTCAATATAACAAATAACAGTTTTAATTTTCTTTAGTTTTAAATTTTGTTGGTATAATAGTAGCAAAAAACTGACAGTATTATTATATTCTGTCAGTTTTAAATAAAAATCAATATATAAAATTATTTTCCAAACTCTGCAAGAATCAATTCTTTGTTATGCTCAGTTGCCCAGCTTATACTCCAATCACTTGTAAAAAGCAAGAGGTGATTGCCCTTTAAGTCTTCAATACGCTTTGTATCAGACGCAAGGTCGAGAGTTTTCGGGTCTAAGTCTTCATTTTCTATCCAACGAATACGGTCATATGGAAGTCCCTCCATAATAATATCAACACCATACTCGTTTTTAAGTCTATATTCAAGAACATCAAATTGAAGTACGCCGACAACTCCGACTATAACTTCTTCCATACCGCTGTCAAGTTCTCTGAAAATCTGAATAGCACCCTCTTGTGCAATCTGCGTAATACCCTTAACAAACTGTTTACGCTTCATAGTATCTTTCAGACGAACCTTGTTGAAATGCTCCGGTGCAAAGGTAGGTATACCCTCAAACTTAAATTTAGCATTCGGTGAACATACTGTATCGCCTATTGAGAAAATACCTGGGTCGAATACGCCGATAATATCTCCTGCATAAGCCTCGTCAATAACTTCCCTATCCTGAGCCATAAGCTGTTGAGGCTGTGAAAGACGCATTTTCTTGTTGCCCTGAACATGATAAACTTCCATAGCTTTCTCATATTTTCCCGAACAGATACGCATAAACGCAATTCTGTCACGATGAGCCTTATTCATATTTGCCTGAATCTTGAAAACAAAAGCGGAAAAACGGTCATCAAACGGGTCAACCTCACCGTCAACGGTTTTTCTTGGGAGCGGTGGAGTTGTCATATTGATAAACTCGTTAAGGAATGGCTCAACACCGAAATTCGTCAACGCAGAACCAAAAAATACAGGTGTAAGTCTGCCATGTCGAACATCGTCAAGATTAAGTTCATCGCCCGCTCCGTCAAGAAGCTCAATATCATCTCTGAGAGTCTGAGCGAGGTCATCACCTATCTTCTTATCCAAGTCTGGGTCATCAATTTTAAGTTCGTCCGTATCTACTTCACGCTGACCGTTATTTGCGGTGAAAGCAAGGATTTCATTCTTTTTGCGGTCATAAACACCCTTGAATTCCTTACCACAGCCAATAGGCCAGTTAATCGGACAAGTTTTAATGCCAAGAACATCTTCAATATCCTCAAGCAAATCATATGGGCTTTTTGCTTCTCTATCCATTTTATTTATGAATGTAAAAATCGGAATATCACGAAGCAAACAAACCTTAAAGAGCTTTTTAGTTTGATTCTCAACACCCTTTGAAGCGTCAATAACCATAACTGCGGAGTCTGCAGCCATAAGGGTTCTGTAAGTATCCTCCGAGAAGTCTTGGTGTCCAGGAGTGTCTATAATATTGATACAACAGCCATTATATTCAAACTGCATAACGGAGGAAGTAACAGAAATACCTCTCTGCTTTTCAATTTCCATCCAGTCAGAAACAGCGTGTTTATCGGTTTTCTTTCCCTTAACCGAGCCGGCAAGCTGAATCGCTCCGCTATAAAGCAAAAGTTTTTCGGTAAGCGTTGTTTTACCCGCATCAGGGTGCGAGATTATCGCAAATGTTCTTCTCTTTTCTATCATTTCTCTATTACTTGGCAAACTGATTCCTCCATAGGATAAATTTTATTAAGCCTTAATACACTCACTTAGTGTTGAAATTACATATTCCATCTGTTCATCTGTCAGAATGGAATACAGTGGCAAAGTCACTTCATTCTGATATAGTTCAAAAGCATTCGGATAGTTTTTTATATCAAAACCAAGATTTTTATAAGCTGTCAACATAGGCAATGGCTTATAATGAACATTAGTGGCCACTCCCATTTCCGCCATTTTTGAAATAACATTATTTCTGAATTCTGAATCGTGTCCTGTAAGCCACGAAATATAAAGATGTCCGCTTGAATTACCGTTTTCGGTATAGTGCTTCATATAGTCCATATCAAGCTTATCAAGCTGTAAATTGTAATATTCGATTATCTCTCTTCGTCTTTTCAACATTGAGGGATAGCGTTTAAGTTGTACAAGTCCGATTGACGCCATAATATCTGTCATATTGCACTTAAAATATGGTGCAACTATGTCATATTCCCAAGCACCGGCTCTTGTTTTTGCAAGGGCGTCTTTATTTTGACCGTGCAGGGATAAAAGCATATATTGCTTATAAAGCTCGTCATTATCAATAAAATCTCTGTCACACCATGTAACAGCACCACCCTCTGCGGTAGTAAGATTTTTTACAGCGTGGAAAGAAAAAGCAGTAAAATCCGCTACACTTCCACTTTTTTGAGCTTTATATTCTGCGCCAAAAGAATGAGCGCCATCTGCAAGAACTATAATTCTGCCAAAACCCTCTTGGATTTTATTTTTAGGTTTAAACAGCGATTTCTTAGCCTCAAGTACCTTAAAAATACTATCATAATCGCACATAACTCCACCGATATCAACAGGTATAACTACCTTTGTTTTCTCGGTAATAGCATTTGCCAAAACTTCAGAATCAAGATGTAGCTTTCCTTTTGCACAATCAACTATAACAGGCTTTGCACCTACATGGCATATAACGCTTGCAGACGCTGTATAAGTATATGCAGGAACGATAACCTCATCGCCCTCACCTATTCCGAGAATACGAAGAGTCATTTCAAGAGAGGCTGTCGCAGAATTAAGACAAACCGCCTTTGTTGTACCGCAGAATTCAGCTATTTCTTTTTCAAATTTTTTTGTTTTAGGACCTGTTGTTATCCAACCACTGCGAAGTGTATCTGCAACCTCGCTGATTTCCTCCTCGCCAATATCAGGAGGTGAAAATGGTATTTTCATTGCTGTCCCCCATTTAATTATCCATATTTTCAGCTATCGCCTTGGCTATATTATAGTCACCGACAGTCGTTATCTTCATATTTGAAGCGTCACCCTTGAGTAGCTTTACTTCTGCTCCACCCATAAAGCATATTTTACAGGCATCTGTAAGAGTAAGCTTTTCCTCGGCAGAAAGAGCATTATAAAGTCTTTTCAATAGATTTATGTTAAAGCTTTGCGGTGTCTGACTATGATAGATTTTACTTCTATCAGGCATATCTGAAATAATATTGCTGTCTTCAGATACAATTATAGTATCCACCTCAGGAATAACCGTATTACAAGCACCGTATTTAAGAGCCGCCTTGATATTTTCATCAATCATTTTCAGAGTGACAAACGGGCGAACGGAATCGTGCGTTACGATTATATGTTCATCACTTTCGCCGAATTCTTTTTCTATATCTGCAATAATATTGAAAATCGTAGAATTTCTGTCCGAACCGCCTCTAGAAATTCTTATCCTTGATTTATCTATATTAAATTCATCTAAAAGCTCTTTCATATGAGAAATCCAGCTTGAATGTACGCCGATATAGATATAATCAAGCTTCTTAGAAAGTAAGAATTTTTCGAGCGTATAAATTATAATCGGTTTGTCGCCAAGTGGCAGAAATTGCTTAGGCATAGTCGAGATATTCATTCTTGAACCGACTCCGCCCGCAACTATTGCGGCAAAAATCATTCTATCAACTCCTATAAAAGTTCCGAAGGTTTCTTCCCCTTCAAAACCTCTTTATAGCTTCTTTCTGTATCAACTAAAATCATATCGTGATGAGGTATTTGCTTATCTTTTGGCGGAAGTGTCATATAGTCCCCAAAAGCTTTTTTAAGATATAGGTCATAGCCGACAGGAATAGGCATCTGCAAGCCTTCAAATTCACGATAAACCGCACTTGCAAACCATTCCTTAGGATATTCCGGTTGCATAGAATGTACGCCCTCGCAAAGCTCTGTGATATATTCGCAATCAGCAATTTTATATTTGCTCATACGCCTTTCGGCATTACGCCATTTTTTCTCACGAGCTTTTGGTGATCTGACTATCGAAAGCAAAAATTTACTTCCGAGAGCCATAATTCCACCATGATTTTCCGGAACGATTTGTGCAAGAAACAGCGAATAAATCATAGCGTTCAGTTTTTGCATAGTGCGTTTGAATTTTCCTTTCGGACAGCCGTCTATCGGGAAAATATCCATCATTATCCCGAAAGGTATATCAAGATGAGCCTGATTTGCCTTAACGCAAGTAGTTTCAGTATCAACTATCGTTGTAAAAATATTTCCTGTAAAGATTTTCTCATCTGTCCGCAGTAGTTTAAAGCGTTCCTGCTTACCGTTATCCCAAAGTTTATATAACTTTTCATAGTCATCTCTCGGCATAAGTATGTCTATATCGTCGTCCCAAGGGATAAAGCCACCTGTTCTGAGCGACCCTATACAGCAACCTCCACAAAGATAGAAAAGCAAATTATTTTTATCGCAAAACTCCTTAAAATACACAAGCGTATCAAGTTCTTTAAGCTGTAGCTTACGCAATGTTTCAGGGGTAAATTCATATAACTTTTGGTTTTCCATATAAAACCTCATTTAATATGTAAATATAATAACTAATAAACAGACAAAAATAGTCCGCCTTTATTATTCAATACCTGCATGAATTTTTGCAGCCATAAGAGTATTTTTCATAAGCATAGCAATAGTCATAGGACCTACTCCGCCAGGAACAGGTGTTATATAAGAAGCCTTTGGCTCTACGCTGTCGAAATCTACATCTCCGCAAAGCTTACCGTTTTCATCTCTGTCCATACCAACATCAATTACAACTGCACCTTCTTTGACCATGTCGCCTGTAACAAACTTAGGCTTACCGACAGCCGCAACAAGAATATCAGCATTTTTTGTAATTTCAGCAAGATTCTTTGTACGGCTGTGCGTAATGGTTACTGTGCCGTTTTCGTGAAGTAAAAGCATAGCCATAGGCTTACCAACAATATTACTTCTACCGATTACAACACAATTCTTGCCGGAAATTTCTATATTTTCAGAATGAATAAGCTCCATAACGCCAGCAGGTGTGCAAGGCAAGAACTTATAATCACCTATCATAATCTTACCAACATTAGATGCGTGGAAAGCGTCAACATCTTTTTCAGGGCTGATTGCCTCAATAACAGCCTTTTCATCAAGATGCTTAGGCAATGGAAGCTGAACAAGAATACCATTGATTTCAGGCTTTTTATTAAGCTTATCAACAAGGGCAAGAAGCTCTTCCTGAGTTGTTTCAGCTGGAAGTGCGTATTCTTCAGACATAAAACCAACTTCTGCACAAGCCTTTTTCTTGTTATTGACATAAACTCTTGATGCAGGGTCATCACCAACAATAACAACTGCAAGTCCTGGAACTATGCCCTGTGCCTTTAGTTTTTCTGTTTCTGCCTTAACGCTCTCACGAACCTTTTTAGAAACCTCTTTACCGTTAATTATCTTAGCCATAAAATTTCCACCTTTTATATTAAATTACTCTTTAACTTTATCCTTTAATGCTTTTGTTGTATGAACGAAATTATTTTTCTTGCGGAATACAATAAGCATCACAATTCCTGCTATCATAACCACCGCTGAAAGAATCTGCGATACACGAAGATTTAAGAATGGTGTATAAAGGCTATCTGTTCTCAAGCCTTCAACTATCATTCGCTCAAAGCCATACCATACAAGGTAAAGCAAGAAAATCTGTCCATAATACTTCTGAAATTTCTTGCTAAAGAAGTGCAAAAGCACAAAGCCAAGCAAACACCACAATGATTCATACAAAAAACAAGGGTGAACTGTTACTCCGCCGGTATTTTCGCTCATCATTCCCCAAGGAAGATTAGTTTCTGTACCGAAAGCCTCTTGATTTATGAAATTGCCCCATCTGCCTATACCTTGTCCAATCAAAAAACCAAGTGAGGCAACATCAAGTATCGCAGGAATATTAAGCTTGAGAATTTTCGCAACGATACAGCCACCAAGCAATGCTCCGATAAGACCGCCATAAATCGCAAGTCCGCCATCGTGTATCGCAAAGATTTTATCGGGGTGACTACTGTAAAAATCCCACGAGAAAAATACATAGTAAAGTCTTGCACCAATTATTGCGGTTATAAGGCCGACAATAACACAATCAAGAAATTTCTCACTCGGAATTTTAAAGCGCTTCAAACTCATCATCGCATAAATAAATGCGAGAATAAAGCCAATTCCGATTATAATTCCATACCAATAGATATGATAATCGCCTATTGAAAAGGCGACATTATTTATATTCAAACTTATGCCCAGATGTGGAAAAGATACATTCATATCTGACATTTTAATTATCCTTTCATCGTTAGATGTAGGGGTGAACTGCGTTCATTGGTAATTACTTTGACCGCTTAGCATATGCACTTGCCCAAGACACTCAAAGTTTAGGTCAAGCCTTTTTAAAGGCTTGCGGATTCCAAAGGTAGTCACCTACGGCAGAGCCTTTGGTGGGTTTTAAGGGCGAAGCCCTTAACATCTCTTTCTTCTCAAGCGGTGGACCTCGTCCACCGCTTAATTTTCTCTGTCGATAACATTAGTTAAAAGGGGCGAACTTCGTTCGCCCCTTAGGAGGCAAGAAATGTTAAGGGCGTTGCCCTTAAAACCCACGAGGGACCCCGTCCCTCGACCCTGTGAGCCTTTGAAAAGGCTCAAGCGAAACTTTTAATTGTCTTAGGGAAGTCTATTCGCTAATAGGCAATCGTTATATAATTATTTAACTACTGAAAGTGTTGTATTATTTGAGTCAAGCTGTGATTTAAGTCTTTCGTTAATATCATCAAGATTTGCATTTGCAATAGCGTCCATATATTCATAAAGTTCTCTGCCCGCAAAATCGAATGATGCCATAATGGTCGCAGTATTTTCAGGACTATTAAGAGCGGCAATATTTTTACCATAAATAGCTCTCTTAGCTCTCTCAAATTCCTCTTTCGGAACACCATTTTTATGAAGTTCCTCGGCAGCTTGCTTGATAATCTCAGCAACTCTCTCAGGGAAACGAGTTTCAGCTGCAAAAATCACTGCACGATAACCCATTTCCTCGAAATACTCATACCCAAAGCTTTGATTGATAAGCTCATCATCAAGAAGTCGCTTATAGAGTGGTGAAGCCTCTCCTGCAAAAGCAGACAGAAGAATATCTGTTTCAGCAATTTCCTTAGAAGTTAAGCGTTTATCGCCTGCATCTTCCTTAAAACCAAGCTGAAAAAGCGGTACAGCAACAGATAATTTCTGTTCAACATAATCCTGACCAACCTCATAAGGTTCATCAGGGAAAATCGACTTTGTATCCAAAGGCTCATCTTGCTTTGTAAGGATTTCATCTGCAATAGCAATAACTTGTTCAGGTGTAACATTACCAGCAACAGAAAGAACCATATTATTAAGGTTATAGTAGCTGTTGTAGCAAGTATAGAGCAATTCAGGGGTAATCTCTGCAATAGTTTCGACTGTTCCTGCAATATCCTTTCTAACAGGGTGCTTCTGGAACATTGAAGAGATAAGATTCATCATAACTCTCCAGTCCGGACTATCGTCATACATCTTGATTTCCTGACCGATAATACCTTGTTCCTTAGCAACAGTTTCCTTAGTGAAATAAGGGTCGCGAACGAAATTAAGCAAAATTCTAAGACTTTCATCAAACTTATCTGTGCAAGAGAACAGATAGCAAGTCGTATTAAAAGAGGTATAAGCATTAGCATTAGCGCCTGTCTTTGCATACTTTGTAAAAGCGTCGCCGTCCTCGCTTTCGAAAAGTTTATGCTCAAGATAGTGTGCAATTCCGTCCGGCACAATAACTTCTTTGCCATTTGCTATGAAATGAGAGTTTACCGAACCAAAATGTGTTCCGAATATCGCATAAGCAGACTTATAACCCTCCTTTGGACTGACATATATAGTAAGTCCTGATGTATGCTTTATTTTATAATATTTATCATTAAGCTTTTCGCTTTTTACTTCTGAAATTTCCATTTTATTCAAATTCTTTCTCCCCTTTTATAAAAATTATTTCTCGTTGCTTGTAAGAACGTAAATTGTATCAAGTGAAACAGTCTTTGCAGCCTCTATAATTTGTTCCTTAGTCACCGCCATAATTTTCTCGGCAGATTCTTCGGGTGTGAGTGTTTCACGATTGAAGGTTTGTGAAAGATAAAAATTCTCGATTGATGCAAGGCTATCAAGAGAGGTTATATAGGCATTTTTGAGTGCAAGCTTTGCTGCATCAATTTCTTCATCTGTAATATCTCCTGCCTGCATAGATTTAAGCTGGTCGAGAATGGCAGCTTCTGTCTTTTCGATATTAGCGTTTTCAACGCCACTATCTATAATAATAATTCCCTTATTAGGATTATATCTTGCAGCACAATAATAGCAAAGGCTCATCTTTTCACGAACATTCATAAAGAGCTTTGAGCTTGGTGTTCCACCGAGTACAGCACACATAAGCTTTGCTGCTGCAATATCTGTATAAGGTTCTGCGTATGGAGTTCTCAAACCCATTACAAGCTTAGATTGTGTAACCTCCTGACGCTCTGTAACTCTCTTAACCTTGTCAGCTTTTGTAACAAGAGTTGTTGAAAGTCCGATCGAACGATTCTTTCCTTCGAATACCTTTCTAAAGGCACTGAGTGCATTCTGAGGTTCTGTATTACCAAGCATATAAAGCTCAATCTTAGCCGATTCTATCGCATTAGTCCAAGCCTTGTAAGCCTGTTCACTTGTAGTATCCATAAGACTTTCTTTTGTGCCGATTCTGTTTACAGAGAATGGCTCATTTTCGCACATAATCTCTGTGCAGCGTTTTACTGCATAAAGACGCTTTTCATTAAATTCAGAATCAAGCTCCTCTATAAGTTGACGGCGTTCACCGGCAAATTCGCTATCAAGGAAAGCATCCTCCTGAATATTTGGCTCAAACAATGCAGAGCAAAGGAGTTCTGTAAGCTCCTTAGAAATCTTAACGCTATCGAGTGCGTATTTGTCATCAATACCTGAAACAGTAAATCTAAGCTCTTGAATTTCGCCAAGCTTTCTTACTGTTGAATAAAGCGCTGCACCATAAAGCTCATCGAGTTTTCTTGCAAGTGATGTAAAATCAGGATAAGCCTTGCATGAGCGTGTTATAAGGCTTGCTGCAAGAGCATTTGCGGAAGCTGTTTCATTTGTTATTGGCAAAAACAGCGATGCGGTTATACGTATTGTTTTGAAACGGTTATCAGGAATGAAATTAAAATATACGCCATCGGCGATTTTCTCTCTAATTATTTCAGACATTATTTTCATTACGCCCTTTCTTTTTATATTTATATGAATTAAAATAAGTGTATTTATACAGCAAAAGATACTACTGTGTTTCACACTTAAAAGTAAATCCCTATTAAAGCCTTACATAAAGCGCTCTAAATTATGATATACCTTAGGTATTATACCACATTTTTCATTACTTTCCAATAGCTATATAAAAATATTTAATCAGCCCTACTCCATAATAAGAATATTGCATAGATAATCACCTCAACTTCAACAATATAAATTGATTGACAAGCTCAATATTTTGCTTGCAAAACCAATTCTAAGTCTTATAAGCAGTGCCACTCTATTAGGGAACCCCCTGCGAGGGTTCCCTACGAAAAACATTCCACTGGAATGTTTTTCTACCCTCCTGCGCTCAGAGAGAAGTATAAAGTGTTTCGCTCTCTGCGGAGAGCGACCAAAGGCTCTGCCTTTGAAAACTGCGAGCAGCTTTCACCAGCAAAGCTGGTGTAGAAAAGGCTCGAGCGAAACTTTTAATAGTCTTAAAGAAGGTAAAATAAAAATGCAGTGGTCAGAAATATAAAATTCTGAACCACTGCATTATTTTGCAGTAAATTACAATGTTTTATACATCAGATTAAATTGCTTTTACTCCTCGTTCATTAGTACGAATTCTTACTACATTATCTAAATCATAGACAAAGATTTTACCGTCACCGATATGTCCTGTACAAGCTGTCTTTTGGATAACATCTATGGTTTTTTCTGCCCATTCTTCTGTAGAAACTACAATTTCAAATTTAATCTTCGGTATCATCGTTATACTGACATCAACGCCACGAATATTTTCAGTTGAACCTTTCTGATGTCCGCAGCCCATAACCTGAGATACTGTGATTCCTCGAACTTCTATGGACTCTAATGCGTCCTTTACTTCTTCATATTTTTCAGGACGAACGATAGCCTCTATCTTCTTCACAAAAACTCACCCTTTCATATATCAATCAAGACCGTTAAATGACGGATATGCACTTTCGCCGTGTTGTGTAATATCCATACCAACTCTTTCGTCCATCTCTGAAACACGGAGCTTTGTGAACAATCTTACGATACCTACACAAATAAGTGTACCTACAACAGCTACAAGAACAGTTACTAAAATGCTTTCTACCTGTGCAAAGAATAAGCCTGTTTCGCCATAGATAAGACCATTCCACTTTGCACCGGATTCAACGCCAGGAGCAAGCTCCTTAACACCGAAAAGCCCTGTTGCTATACCGCCCCAGATACCGCCGATGCCGTGGCAGCCGAATGCGTCAAGTGCATCATCAATCTTAAATACTCTCTTTATGAGATGTACGCCGA
Source organism: Pseudoruminococcus sp. (assembly GCF_047012705.1). Lineage (NCBI taxonomy): Bacteria > Bacillati > Bacillota > Clostridia > Eubacteriales > Acutalibacteraceae > Pseudoruminococcus > Pseudoruminococcus sp. Next base: position 46,917 of record NZ_JBKXNW010000011.1, read on the forward strand.
AGTAGCAAATAGGGCTTACAAGCAAACCGATAAGAATTGCTGACCACATCGGAACAAATCCTGCGCCCGGTGTAATTGCGACAAGACCTACAACAAGACCTGTTGAGCAACCAACGAGTGTTGGTTTGCCTGTCTTAACAACATCAATAAACATCCAAGAAACCAAAGCTGCTGCTGAAGAAACTGCCGATGTCATAAATGCGTGAACCGCTGTGCCATTTGCTGCAAGTGCGCTACCTGCATTAAAGCCAAACCAACCGAACCAAAGCAATGCTGCACCAAGAAGTACGAATGGAATATTGTGTGGCTTATAAGCACTTCTCTCATAATCTCTTCTCTTGCCAAGAATAATTGCAAGAACAAGACCAGTAATGCCTGAACTAATATGTACGACATTACCACCGGCAAAGTCTACGGAATTGAGGTAAAGACCTGTGCCGAAAAGTCCGCCGTCAGTTCCTGCTCCGAGGAAACCGCCGCCCCATACCATATGTGCGAGCGGATAGTAAACAACGATTGACCAAAGGCAGATAAAAGGAACAAGTGCCTTAAATTTCATTCTACCTGCAATAGCACCAGTTATAAGAGCAGGTGTGATTACCGCAAACATCATCTGGAAACCTGCGAAAAGTGCGTCAGGAATTTCAAGTCCTCTTGTGCTTTCTGAAATACTTACATTATTAAAGCCGAGAAAATCGAAACCTCCGATAACTCCGCCAACATCACTTCCGAAAGAAAGTGAATAGCCAAACAAAATCCACATAACTATCGCAGTACCTGCAATAAACATTGTTGCGAACATTGTGTTAAGGACATTTTTTCTTCTTACAAGACCTCCATAAAAAAATGCGAGTGCTGGGGTCATCAGGAAAACCAGTGCGGAACATATGATTATAAAGCTGATACTTCCGCTGTTCATAGAACATCTCTCCTCAAAATAAATTTAAAAAACAAAAAGGCGCCGGAAATAAATCCGACGCCTTCGTCTGTATTTGTATTATAGCACTACTGGATTTTTTTGTCAACACTTTTTTAAAATTTTTTTAAGTTATAATAGTTTTTTGAAAATTGTGTTTTATAAGAAATTTTATGGTATAATATAAAGTAGAATTTTTATTATTGGAGGAACAACAATGGAAGAACTTATTAAAAATGTAGAAAAATCCGAAATTATCAGACTTGCAGACAAAGTCGCATACGAAAGTGGCAGAGTAGCAAGTCTTACTCTTGCACAAAGACCCGGTGTCGGAATGACAGTTATGGCTTTTGACGAAAATGAGGGTGTAAGTACACACGCAGCCCCTGGTGATGCTCTTGTCTATATTCTTGAAGGCAAGGCAAGTATTACTATAAACGATAAGGAATATATCCTCGAGGCCGATGAATCTGTTGTTATGCCTTGTGGTGCACCACATTCTGTAAAAGCTGTAACAAAATTCAAAATGCTCCTCACTGTTGTAAAATAATTGAAATAAATATACACCTAAAACAAGGTTCTTTAAACAAGGGCCTTGTTTTATTATATAAAAAATTGGTGATAACAAAAGTCATCACCAATCAAAAGAATTTATTATGCACTAAGCCAGTATCCCCTACCCTGTGTTGTAGAGCCATTAGCATTATCAGTAGACATATAGTTTACATCGTTATATCTCATATAGAGCTTAATTCCTATACCTGCATTTACAAACTTATGAGTTACGAACTCATAATAATCTGAACCATCATAAGATTCCTTAAATGTTACATTCGTCCCAAAAACTCCTGGAACACTGAAATAGAAAAGATTATCAGAGAAAAGGTTAGTACCCTTATCATCTCTTGTGATTTCAAGCGTAACATCATTCAAATCTGTGCCGGCCGGAAGCTTAATTGTAAAGTTGTAATTTCCATCATTCATCTTATAACGGTTTGTGCAATCAATAATAGAATGATTTTCTACATAATCATAGCTTTCTGAATCCGCTGTTTGCAAGCTGCTTGAATTTTCTGTCGCAGAAACGCTCATAGACGCTACCGGAACGGCAAGAAGCGTTGCTGCTGTCATCGCAATGGCTAAAGTTTGCTTGATTGTTTTTTCATAGAACATCCTTCTTTCTTAAATTTTATGATTGAATTATAACTCAACAATACATAAAATATCATAATGTGTTGAATTTTACACAATTATAATTGAATTTAGAGATTTCTATATAAACATTTATTACTTTACTTATCATCTAACCTTTGTCTTGCAACAAGTTCTGCAAAAAAGCCATTTTTCTCTATAAGTTCGTCATACTTTCCGTCTTCGATAATCTTTCCTTCATCAAGAACAATAATTCTATCGCACTGCTTGATAGTAGAAAGTCTGTGTGCAATTACTATTCTTGTGCATTTAAGGGAATTAAGCGAATCAGAAACGATTTTTTGAGTAATGTTATCAAGTGCCGAAGTTGCCTCATCAAACATAAGAACTTTGGGTTTAGGCGCAATTGCACGAGCAATTATAAGTCTTTGCTTTTGACCTCCTGAAATGCCACCGCTCCCCTCAGAAATAACGGTGTGCATTTCCATAGGCATATTGCGTATATCTTCTGCAATGCCCGACATTTCAGCCGCCTGCCAGGCATCATCAAGAGTCAGCCAAGGGGCGGAAATCGTAATATTTGAATAAATATCACCCTGAAAGAGTTTGCTATTTTGCATAACTGTTCCGATATGGTGACGCAAAGATTTAAGGTCGAGCGTAGAAATATCCTTGTTATCAAAATAAATCGCACCTTTTTGCGGAGTTTCAAAACCAAGCATCAACCTCATAAGAGTTGATTTTCCGCAGCCTGTTTTACCAACTATTGCAACATACTGTCCCGGACGGATTTTAAGTGAAAGATTATCTATAACCATGGGCATACGCTCATTATATCTGAACGAAATATTATTAAGTTCAATGCCTCCCGAAAGTTTGGTAACAACCTGCTTATTTTCTGAAATTTCAGGTACGGTCTGTAAAATAGGCTTAATCATTTCCATCATAGGCTTAATCTGTGCAAAGCTTGCAGCCATTGATACTAAGGTTGAAAACGCACCCATAACCATTCCATAAGCGGAATTAAAAGCATAATAATCAGATAAGCTGACATTTGTAGTAATCGTAAAATAATATATAACTATCGTTCCTATGAGTGAAATAGCTGTTGAAACAACTGACGAAAATTTCAACAACATAGGTGGGTCATATGTAAGCTTCGCAACTTCTTTATAAGTATTTGCCCATTTTGCAAAAGCTCTCTTTTCTGCACCGGCAAGCTTAATTTTCTGTACCCCTGTAACTAATGAATAATTAAGACCTGATTCTTTAGCCGAAGCCTCCATTCGTCTGCGTAGAATTTTCATCTGCATAAATGTAGTAATTATCGAGAAAGCAACTGTAATCAATATTACCAATAAACCGGGAATTACAAGTTCAGGGCCATACTCAGCCATCTGAGTTATATAAACAAGAGAGAATATTGATGTAAGTCCCGCCGTCATAACAGAATCCGTAAGCATAGTGCAAAGCGAACCAATATAAGACACCCTCTCCGATAAATCACCCGCCGAATATTTTTTAAAGAAATTCGGTGGCAAAGAAAGTAATCTCATCATACCTGCCGCCTGAACCTGCGTATTCATCTTATTTGAAATTCTACTTATTATAAGCGACTGTAAAACATTAAATAATGTCTGTGAAATCATAACGCAAAGCAAAAAACTAAAAATAGCAATAAGTATAACTTCACTATTGGTTTCTATAATATAGCTATAAATCAGCTTATTTATTTTAGTAATAAGTAAACCCATAAATGTTGCAGCTAACGCCGCAAATATAACATAAACTATATCAGATACAGAAAGTGTATGTAATATATAAGCCAATAAATCCTTTATTCCGATTTCTTTAAGCGGAAAAGGTTTATAAAAACATATGGCTTCAGTTTTGATAAGCTTTGCATTTTTTCTATTGACCTTTATACGCTTACCAAGCTTTGAATCAAAAAAACTATAACCCGATGTCTTATTCGGGATAAGCGCAACTGCTGTTCCATCGTCTTTTCTGAAACCAATCATTGCACCGATAGAATCTTTATACCAAGTTCCCTCTAAATTTACCATTCTACGCATAATTCCAGAAGGACGCATAAGATATTCAAGCTGGTCATTCAGATTCTTTATGCTATCGGGCAATTCCTTCGATTTTATATTATAAAATTTCAGAATTTCATCTATGGCATTTTTAGCGAGTATTCTTTCGTTATTAAGAGTCTTATAAACCTTTTCGCCCATAACAACGCCAGCCATATCCGCCATAGATTTGCTGAATATTTCGTTATCATGTTCTATTCTTTCTCTTATCTGTTCATCAAACCAACCCAATCAGAAGCACCTCCTTTACTCATTAGATACAAGCCTTGCATAAGCACCATTATTAGAATAAAGCTCATCATGAGTTCCTCTCTCGATAACCTTTCCCCTATCAAGTACGATAATTTCATCGCAATCTCGAATTGTAGAAAGTCTGTGTGCAACGATTATGCAAGTAATTCCTCTGTCCTCAATAGACTTTACGACATTATATTCTGTCTTAGCATCGAGAGCAGAGGTCGCTTCGTCCATAATTATAATCGTAGGGTCTTCTGCAAGAACTCTTGCAATTTCAAGCCTTTGTCTCTGCCCGCCTGATAAATCCATACCGCCTTCTATAAGTCGATACTGGTAGCCACCATCACGCTGCATAATATCATCGTGAATTTGTGCGTCACGAGCCGCAAGAATCATTTCAAAATCCTCAATCGAGCTATCCCACATTTTTATATTATTAGCTATTGTATCCTCAAACAGAATTATATCTTGGTCAACAACAGAAAGAGAACCTGTAAATACACTGCGGTTAATCTGAGAAATCGGTTTTCCGTCAAACAATATCTCTCCCGACCACGGTTTATATAAACCTGAAATCAATTTTGAAAGCGTTGATTTTCCACAACCTGACGGACCCACAAAGGCTACATGCTCTCCGGGTTCTATTGTCATAGAAAAATCTTTTATAAGCGGTTCTTCAAGTCTTGAGTATCCGAAAGTTACATTTTTCAGCTCAATTTTTCCCGTTAACTTAGAAAATTCCATATCCTCCGATAAATCCTTATCAGAATATTCAATATCAGTTGGATATTTCATAACGTCGTCTATTCGCTCCATAGATGTTCTCATCTCTTGAAGTGTTTGTGACGCTGAAACAAACTGCATAGCCGGCGATAAAAATGAGCTTAAAAAGCCCGAAAATGCAGTAATCATACCAACAGTCCATAAGCCTTTTGTAAAGAGATAAACACTTCCCATAAACACTACTGCGTTTGTCAATACAGATACAACAGAAGGTATTATTCCAAGATAGGCATTAAGCTTTGTAAATTTAGCCGTTCCCGAATTAACGCTCGCCTGATACCCCGACCACTTTTCAAAAAAACCATTTTCTGCACCGGAAGCTTTTATAGATTCTATCATTTCTATTCCTGCAACGGTAGCACCCGAAAGTTTTCCGCTATCACGGCTTGTAACACGAGTAAGATTTATACGCTTTTTAGAGATATATCTCGAAACAAATACATTTATAACTATAGAAAGAATACCTATACACGATAAAATCCAGCTATATTTCAGCATAACAAATAGATAGAAAATCATCATAAAAAACTGAATAACAAGCGGAGCAAATGTAGAAATCAATGTTCCTGCGATGGTGGCATTCTGAGATTTTCTTTCTGAAATATCTCCTGCCATTCTTTGCGAGAAAAATTCCATCGGCAAACGCAATACATGCCAGATATATTCGCTATTTGCAACAATAGCTATCTTTCCATTTGCTTTTAACGAATATACAGCTTTTATTATTTCAACTATTATTTGTATAATAGCAAGTCCTGAAACTCCCCATATAAAAGGCATAAGCCACTCCGGATTATAGCCTAAAAGAAGATAATCTGCAAAAAAATTAGAAAAAGCCGGCGTTATTATTCCAATCAATGAAGTTATAATCGTAGTGATTACAACAAGAGAAAATTCCGAACCTGTTCCTATAAGTTTTTTTCTGGCAAATGAAAATATACTTTTAGGTTTGCCCTCAGGCTTAAAGCTTTCATCAGGGCTAAATATAAGACATATGCCCGTAAAAGTCTTATCGAAATGCTCCATAGAAACAGTATAATTTCCCTTTGCGGGGTCATTTATAACAGCCTTATTTCCTCTAAAACCACACAGAACAACAAAATGGTTAAAATTCCAGTGAATGATACAAGGGAACTTTCCATTTTTTCTAAGTGCGTCAGGTTCAAAACGATATGCTTTAACATCCATACCATAACTTTGAGCAGCCTTGAATATATTTTTTGCATTTGAACCGTCACGAGATACACCACAATCCGCACGCACTCTTTCAAGCGGTACCCACTTTCCATAGTAAGCAAGAATCATAGTCAACGATGCCGCTCCACACTCTAAGGCCTCAAGCTGTATAACCACCGGCACTTTTGCAACACCTTTAGTAACAGGTGCTTTTGGTAATTTCTTTAATTTACTCATCTAAGCACCTCTATTTAATAATAAAGCTGATAGGGCTAATATTATTAACCCTTATATCCGCATCATATGTTCCGTCCTCTGTAATATCATCAGCCTCAATCTCTGCTGTATAACAAAAATCGCCCTTAGAAAAACCGCCAATAAACAGAGCATAGTCATCTATGCTTTCATCTACTTTTATAGGAAACTCAGAAACAGATTTTATCTTTCCCTTACGACCTTCAATATTTATATCCATACCGGCCTCAACCTGTTCTGCATCTTTAACAGACAAATAGCAAATCAGTTTGCCCTTTTCTGCGACAACACAAGTATCCACATTAGTTTCAATCTTTCCGAAAATGCCCCATATAAGCACACCGATAAGTAAAATTATAATCGCTATCAAAGTAAGCCAAACGCTCGGCCTGACAACTCTGACATATTCATTGAGCTGTTCAGGCGAATTTACTCTTTCGATACTTGTCTTTCTGAATATATTTTGTTTCATTGTCTGCCTCCATCAAGCCAAATAATCCTTTTGCAGAACTAAAATATTTCGCTCATCTTCAAAACTATACTTTATATCGTCCATAGTTTTTTTAACCATAAAAATACCAAGTCCGCCGATTTCCCTTTCCTCTGCCGAAAGGCTTGTATCAGGGTCTTTATTTTCAAGAGGATTGTAAGGACTGCCGTTATCAATAAAGGTCAATGTAATTTTTCCGTTTGCGAGAGAACACTCAACAGACGCATCGTCCGCTCCACTATAACGGATAATATTTGAATATACTTCATCTATGGCTATATTCATCTTATAAATAACTTTTTTAGGCACATCGGCAGATTCAAGTATATTCTCAACAAAATCAATAACATCTTGCATTGTATCAAGTGAAGGCTTTACTCTTATAATATTCTTAGGCATAATTTTCAGGCAAAGCATAGTAATATCATCAAACTGAGGTGCATCACCCACAAAGCTATCTATATCCGCTTTGACATTTTTGCAGATTTTTTCCGCTTCAATATCACCTAAAGTATTAAGATATTTTTCAAGCCTTGCATCTCCATAAAATTCTTTATCAGAGTTTATTGCTTCAGTTACACCATCGGTATATAGGAAGATTTCATCACCTGGCAAAAGTTCAAATTCACCCTTATGGTATTTTATATCTTCCATAGCAGCAAGGACAAAGCCCGAGCGTACTTTCAGATATTCAAAACTGCCGTCTTTGTGTCTTATAAGGGGAGCGTTGTGTCCTGCATTAGCAAAGCTTACAATATTAGTTCTGAAATCAATAATACCCATCCAGCAAGTAACGAACATATCAGCGTCATTGCCCTCACAAAGCTCATTATTTGCACGAGTAAGAATTTGAGCAACATCTTTTTCTCTGTCAGCGTAGCTTTTTATAAGAGTTTTTGCTTTCATCATAAACATAGCCGCAGAAATTCCCTTGCCCGATACATCGGCAATAAGGAAAGCAAGATGGTTTTCGTCAATCAAATAAAAATCGTAGAAATCTCCGCCAACTTCTTTGGCAGGTACCATAGAAGCATATATATCGAAATCTGTTCTTTCAGGATATGGCGGAAATACGCAAGGCAAAGCAGATGATTGAATAGTTTTTGCAAATTCGAGTTCTTTATCTATTCGTGCTGCAGCCTCAGCTATATAGCCTTTAAGGGTTAAGACCGTAGAATTTATATCGTCAGAAAGCGAAACAAATTCTTCATTTGTACGCACATCTACATAAACATTGAGATTACCGCCAGTAATTTTTCCGAGAGCATCATTTATCTTTTGAATGTTTTCAACAACAAGTTTTTTAATCAGAAAATAAATCAATGCAAATAATACTGCAAAAATTACTATCTCCATAAATATCGTCACATAGACTGACACATTACGGCTAAAAACAACCTCACTTTCAGGAATAATGCCTATTATGTAGTAACCTTCCGCCATTCTATACATACAATAACAGCTCTGACCATAAACTTCCTCGTAAATGAGTTGTCCCTCATCTTCAATTTCACCATTCTCAGGTTTATAGTCCTCATTATCCATTTGTAGCCACATTCCTGTAACGCTTAGCTTTTCACCTTCGTTGCCGTTAGGGTCACTAACTATCTTAAAATCTTCGTCGGCTATGATAATATATCCCTTTTCTCCAATGTGGCGATTTCTTGTAAGTCCGATAACAATATCATCTATATCCGCTTGAAACTTTTCAAAGTCATATCCAACCTGTAAAAAGCCACCTTTGGAAAGTTTAATTCCTGCATATTTCATCGAAGTAGACGACTTATAGCTTGTCGGCTGATATTTTTGGACCATCTCATCTTTATCATCTAACAAAGCTAAGAATTCGCTCGATTGTGAACCCTTTGACATATCGAAGCCGTCGAAATCAGGATTTGTGGTACATATAATGATTCCATTTTCATCTACAATATTTATCTCGGAAACATTATACAGTTTAAGAAGTTCTTCAAGAAATTTTTCATTATAGCTATCAACATTATCAAGCTTAACTTTTATACTTCTTGTAATCTTAATAAGATTTTCGTCAGAAGCGTCTTTTATATCGGAGCGAACATCTTCTGTATATAACCTAAGTGTTGATGACGCAGTATTTATAGCAAGTCCCGTCTGCAAAATAAAGCTAAAAAACACAGTAACAATAAAGGCTACTACTACGCAAACCAAAAGCCAGCGTTGAAACATCTGTGCGAGATTTATATATTTCCGTTCGGAATTTTTCTTTTCACTGCCGATTTTCCCGATTATTGAAACAGCCATAACTGCTAACATTACAGAAGCACCATTGAAGATAATCATCTTTGCAGAACAATTTTCTACATATGTAAAAGCAGTATTTACGTCATTCATATTGGTTATGAATATCATCAGCATATGAAGAACTTCAATAACCATACCAACTGCAAGACCATAATACCAAGCCGGTTTCTTGTTATCAAACATATACTTACGAAGTAAAGCCGCTATAAGTCCTGCAAAAATAGTCGATAATGAACAGGCAATCTGTGTATACTCGCCGGCTCCCCAATATGTAGCTAAATATCTTTCCACGCCGCCTATAAGAGCAGAAATAATTCCGGCAGGAGCTCCAAAAATAATTCCGGCACAAATTGGCGACGCATCTCTTACATTCATAGTAGCACCATCTACAGGAACACCACATTCTGTTCCTAAAATAGCAAGTCCACCAAATGCAAGACCATATATAAGCTGTTTTTTCCATTCCTTTAATTTTTCAAAAGCAGTTCTTTTGTTTATTATATAAAGTATAACAGATAATATAACCGGACAAAGACCTGTCAGAAATAATCTTAACTGTACCATAGATATTTCCTCATTCAATATTCAATATATCTACAAATCCTGTGATTTGAAAAATTTCCATAACATCATCGCATACATTTTTAAGAAGCATACTTCCCTGTTTATTCATAAGTTTTTGAGCAGAAAGAAGCACACGAAGACCTGCGGAAGAAATATATTCCAATTCTGAAAAATCAAAAATCAATTCTTTTACAGACGAAATAGAATTTTTCAGTTCACTTTCAAGCTTAGGTGCAGTTATAGTATCCAATCTCCCTTTAACAGTAAGTGTAAGAGTATCCTCATTTTTACAAGCCGTTATTTCCATACATTAATCTCCTTTATGGCAATTTTTATATAAAATTTAAATTAATTATATCATTCCAAAAAGGTATAAGCAAGAAAAAAGCAGGCAGTTTCTCATTTACTAAATATTTTATATATGATATAATTATTATTTCTATTACAACATTTTAAAATTATAAATCTTAAATAAATATTATATATTTAAAAAGCAATCAACAAAAACTGTTAATTGCTTTATTGTTAATAAATATTTTTTGTTTTATGCTTTTTCTAACAAGCATTATGATTATAAATGCTATCCGTTCATAATTTTCTCATAATCTTCCTGTGGTTTATCAATAGGAGTCAGATTAAATTTTTCTATCAAAATATCCAAAACTCCTTTGGAAACAAATGCAGGGAGCGTAGGTCCGAGATAAATATTTTTTATACCAAGATATAAAAGTGTAAGCAAAATGCAAACCGCCTTCTGTTCGTACCATGAAAGTACAAGGGTTAGCGGCAAATCGTTGACCCCGCAGTTAAAAGCATCAGAAAGAGCTAATGCAATTTTTATCGCACTGTATGCGTCATTGCATTGTCCGCAGTCGAGTATTCTCGGTATCCCATCAATGTCACCCAAATCCAAATCGTTAATACGATATTTTCCGCAGGCAAGAGTTAAAATAATCGTATCAGGCGATGTGAGCTTTGCAAAGTCGGTGTAGTAGCTTCTGCTGTAAGATGCTCCATCACAACCACCTATAAGGAAGAAATGTTTGATTTTTCCCTGCTTAACAAGGTCAACTATTTTTTCGGCATTGGATAGTACAGCATTGTGTGCAAAGCCCGTTATTACCGTTTTGCCACCATTCATTCCTCTCATTTCTTTATCTTCGTCATAACCGCCGCACTCAATAGCTTTTTGTATAACGGGTGTAAAATCCTTATCCTCTCCGATATGAACCAACTCAGGATAAGATACAACGGAAGTGGTGAAAACTCTGTCCTTATAACTTTCTCTCACCGGCATCAAACAGTTTGTAGTGAACAAAATCGGTGCAGGAATATTATGAAATTCCGATTGTTGATTTTGCCATCCTGTACCGAAATTACCCTTGAGATGCGGATATTTTTTCAGTTCGGGATAGCCGTGAGCAGGCAGCATTTCGCTATGGGTGTAAATATTTATTCCCTTGCCCTCGGTCTGCTCAAGCAACAGTTTTAAATCGTGCAAATCGTGACCGCTTACAACGATAAACGGGCCTTTTTCTATAGTAAGAGGAACTTCTGTCGGCACAGGATTCCCATATGCTCCTGTATTTGCTTCATCAAGCAACGCCATACATTTTAGATTAACTTCTCCCGTTTTTAAAACAATTTCAAGCAATTCGTCTGGATTTTTCTTTTCTCCCAGAGTATATAGAGCTTCATAGAAGAAACTGTTGATTTCACTTTCGCTTTTGCCCAGAGCTAATGCATGGTAAGCGTAAGCCGCCATTCCTTTTATGCCGAACAGTATCAGCGATTTAAGCGAACGAATATCTTCATGGTCATCCCAGATATTCTTCATATCGTAATCTTCAAATTTTTCACTGTTAATTCTGCCCTTTTCCTTTTCGATTTCGGTCTTTATTTGCTTGATTGTCACATTGTTGAAATTAACATTTGTGATTGTGGTAAAAAGTCCTTTTAATATCAATTCGTCTGTATGAGCTGTCGGATTACCGCTTTTTGCAGCTCTTGCAAGTCCGATAAGCGCACCTACAAGCTCATCCTGATAATTTGCAGTATCAGATTTTTTACCACAAACTCCAGCTTTACCCTCACAGGCTATATTGTGTGCAGTCTGCTGACATTGAAAACAAAACATATCTTTCATTTGTTACCTCCAATTAACACTCTACTTCAATTGCATCTACAGGACAGTTATCAGCCGCTTCTTGTACTAATTCATCTTGCTTCTCAGGAATATCAGAGCGAGCCGTTGCAACGCCTTCATCAGTCATACTAAAAACTTCGGGACAAATGCTGTTGCACAATCCACAACCAATACAATCTTCGTTTACTTTTGCATTCATAAATACACCTCAAATCAATTAAACACATTTTATTAGATTTTTTACCACCAATTCTATTATTTACCTAATTATTATTTTTAATACTTCCAATATTTTTAAATTATTCTTTAAACAATTCACAAAGTAAAAATATCTGATTACTCATTTGCCAATAGGTTTTCACATAAAAAATAAGAACCAATCTTTTTCAGATTAGTTCTTATAAATAAGGAAGATGCAATAGCCTTAGCTTTAAAAACAAGGCTGATTCTGCATTTTAATACACATCTTCCGTGAGGAGAACGACTTTCGTGCTATAATATGAACATAGAGAGGAGGTGAAGAAAATGTAAGGCAAAAAAAATTGACGAGTTAATCAAGTTAGTTGAGAAACTTGAAAAACTCGTCATCAAGATTGTATCCTTAGTTGGTTGGATTTTAATCTTGATAAAGATTATCAACGGATAACCAAAAAGGTGGAGAGAGAAGTTAAGAGCTTCCCTCAAAGCCACCTATATTATAATATAAACCTTTCAATAAGTCAATATTTCAATCCACGCTCTCCGTGAGGAGAACGACAAAATATTTTTAATTTTAGCTTACGATCAAAGAGAAACAAACTCTCAAATCTGAGTGCCGTCCTCCATTTCAAAGTAGTTATAATATGTGCAACCAATTTTACTTGCAATATTTCTGATTTCGTCATCGGTAAATCGTCCTTTATTTAATTTATCGTTAAAGCTCTGTCTGGACTTTCCAAGACGCTTTCCAAGTTCCATCTGAGTTATGTTGACATGGGCACAAGCATCCATTACAAGTTGTTTAACCGTATGTCCTTCAAATACTGAACCATCATCGAATATAAACTTTATAACCGAAGTACAGCCCAAAATCTCTGCAACTTTACGCTGTTCAATAAAATTCATTTTACCAGTTTTACACCTGGTAGAAAAAGTTGCTTGTGTAACACCAAATTGTTTTGCAACATCTCCAAGAGTCATATTTGAAAGAATAGTTGCAACCTTAACACGTTGCTCAAAGTCATTATTATTGACCACAATTTCATTAATAATAAAAACATGTGTTACCCCATCAATAACTTTAATATCATGTTTTGTATTAGTATCTATATCCATATTCTGATTGATTAACATAATTCTTTCCTTTTAAATTGAAATATATTATTGCTTATTCTTTAAGTTACTTATATTGTAACATATTTTGTTCTAATTATCAAGTATTTTTAAAAGTAGTTAGATATTTGCTTTACAATTACTTCCTATAATACTTAACAATATGTCTTGTCTCTCGTTTTGATTTGCCAACCATCTTACTGAGCATTTGTTCTACTTCATCACGAGAATGTGAATGTACATTTTTTTTACAAGTTTTATGCAAATCTATTATACCACAAATTAAAAAGATACCAAGTAAAATTAAAACTGGCATTAGTATACCTCCATTATTAAATTCTTTATAATTATTTTTTACTATAATAAATCCAAATAATTTTTCTATTAATTCAAGACTTTTTCAATATAAATTTAAACAGTTTTAGAAAATAAATAGTTTACTTATATTTCTATATCAAAACATAACTCTAATTCTTCATTTCTATATATTTTTATTATTCTTCCTTTTTTAGTAAATCTGTATTCTGTTCAATTTGTTTGCCATACTTTTCTTTTAAATATTCCTCGATTTCTTCATTTTCACTCCAAAAATTGAAATCGACATAAATTTCAACTGGGTTTTTCCAATCAACCACGAGGTCAAGGTCGTTATTTTCATTTGCATATGTCCATTCGTCTTCATCACCATTTACATTATTGTAAACATTATATCTATTTCTGTACTTGTCAAAATAACGAGATATAATTTGGAGAGTTTTTTTCTCTGTTATTTCAACCCACGCTCTCCGTGAGGAGAGCGACTTTATCTGCAATGGCCAGCACGATTACAAATGCAATTTCAATCCACGCTCTCCGTGAGGAGAGCGACATAAAAAAGTGCGTAGCAGTCTTGAGTTGCGAAAAATTTCAATCCACGCTCTCCGTGAGGAGAGCGACTGGGGGCCCCACTGCACCGTGGTGTTTTTTTCTTATTTCAATCCACGCTCTCCGTGAGGAGAGCGACACTTGTTGATTATACGGAAATGGGAAATGTTACACATTTCAATCCACGCTCTCCGTGAGGAGAGCGACTTACATTCTCGACGGTAATATAATCTTCAAGAGAATTTCAATCCACGCTCTCCGTGAGGAGAGCGACGCGGGAGAAATGGTAAATATCATTGACATACAATATTTCAATCCACGCTCTCCGTGAGGAGAGCGACGAAGTATTTTAGATGAAGACCATATCCAATGGATTATTTCAATCCACGCTCTCCGTGAGGAGAGCGACGAAAAAAATTTTAAAAAATGCGTAGCACGGTTTACTATTTCAATCCACGCTCTCCGTGAGGAGAGCGACTGGGTTACTATTACAAGAGATTAAGAGATTTAAGAATTTCAATCCACGCTCTCCGTGAGGAGAGCGACGGGGAAAACCGTGCGTTTTCCCCTAAATTTCCATTATTATTTCAATCCACGCTCTCCGTGAGGAGAGCGACATCGCCGTCGACCTCATCATTGTAATCGGTTGACGATTTCAATCCACGCTCTCCGTGAGGAGAGCGACTGTTTGTAGCTTGTTCATTTATAATCACCACCTTTATTTCAATCCACGCTCTCCGTGAGGAGAGCGACGGGTATTATGGTTAATATGTGCGGTAAAGGTTGTAATTTCAATCCACGCTCTCCGTGAGGAGAGCGACCCTTTCTAAAATTTTTGATGTTATTGGAATATCAATTTCAATCCACGCTCTCCGTGAGGAGAGCGACCCTTTCTAAAATTTTTGATGTTATTGGAATATCAATTTCAATCCACGCTCTCCGTGAGGAGAGCGACACAAACTTATGCGTTAGTTTACTTGCTGGTAAGTATTTCAATCCACGCTCTCCGTGAGGAGAGCGACCAATGCAAGATTACTAATATTAGTAACACTGACAATTTCAATCCACGCTCTCCGTGAGGAGAGCGACATTATTGCGATGTGTATTGGATGCCATATTCAGATATTTCAATCCACGCTCTCCGTGAGGAGAGCGACTCCATTGTTGTTACCGTAGGATATACTATACCACGAATTTCAATCCACGCTCTCCGTGAGGAGAGCGACCGTGCAAGATTGTATTTTTAATATCATCAGAATAAATTTCAATCCACGCTCTCCGTGAGGAGAGCGACATTGACAGATTAGAAAATCTGAGGTATGATGATATATTTCAATCCACGCTCTCCGTGAGGAGAGCGACTTTAATACCTCTTTTCTAATTGTTTTATCTAATTTTATTTCAATCCACGCTCTCCGTGAGGAGAGCGACAATCTCCAACGGAAAACAGTGCTTTACAAAATCATTTCAATCCACGCTCTCCGTGAGGAGAGCGACTCCGCCTGCGGTAGCTCAAAAACGCAACCGCAGGCATTTCAATCCACGCTCTCCGTGAGGAGAGCGACATTTGTTCGTTGTTTACGACTTTGATAATGTTGATATTTCAATCCACGCTCTCCGTGAGGAGAGCGACGGGAATATTATCACTCTGCTTAAACAAACGCAAATGAATTTCAATCCACGCTCTCCGTGAGGAGAGCGACCTCCTTTGTATATGTATTCTCTACCCCTCTGTTAATTTCAATCCACGCTCTCCGTGAGGAGAGCGACAGTCTTTTAAATACAAATCTATTTCAGCCGGTAAAATTTCAATCCACGCTCTCCGTGAGGAGAGCGACATGTATCAGCAGATTATATACTAGGTTTATCAGATATTTCAATCCACGCTCTCCGTGAGGAGAGCGACCTCACAATATAAACTAAGTTTTCCATAATATTCAAATTTCAATCCACGCTCTCCGTGAGGAGAGCGACTGTGAAATTAAACAACCAGCTATAATGCCAACACCATTTCAATCCACGCTCTCCGTGAGGAGAGCGACTAAAATGCAAGCAAAGGAGATGATAAAATGTATTCAATTTCAATCCACGCTCTCCGTGAGGAGAGCGACCCATCTGGCATTTATAAATTTTGTAAAAATACTGATTTCAATCCACGCTCTCCGTGAGGAGAGCGACGATGATTTTTGGCGATTGTGGAGTAAAAAAGGTTATATTTCAATCCACGCTCTCCGTGAGGAGAGCGACTGTATGTCTTGTGTTTCGGCTTTCGCCGCAGATACCATTTCAATCCACGCTCTCCGTGAGGAGAGCGACATAATGCAAATCAACGAGTTAAAGACTTTTTTAGCATTTCAATCCACGCTCTCCGTGAGGAGAGCGACATCGCCGTCGACCTCATCATTGTAATCGGTTGACGATTTCAATCCACGCTCTCCGTGAGGAGAGCGACTGTTTGTAGCTTGTTCATTTATAATCACCACCTTTATTTCAATCCACGCTCTCCGTGAGGAGAGCGACGGGTATTATGGTTAATATGTGCGGTAAAGGTTGTAATTTCAATCCACGCTCTCCGTGAGGAGAGCGACCCTTTCTAAAATTTTTGATGTTATTGGAATATCAATTTCAATCCACGCTCTCCGTGAGGAGAGCGACACAAACTTATGCGTTAGTTTACTTGCTGGTAAGTATTTCAATCCACGCTCTCCGTGAGGAGAGCGACCAATGCAAGATTACTAATATTAGTAACACTGACAATTTCAATCCACGCTCTCCGTGAGGAGAGCGACATTATTGCGATGTGTATTGGATGCCATATTCAGATATTTCAATCCACGCTCTCCGTGAGGAGAGCGACTCCATTGTTGTTACCGTAGGATATACTATACCACGAATTTCAATCCACGCTCTCCGTGAGGAGAGCGACCGTGCAAGATTGTATTTTTAATATCATCAGAATTATTTCAATCCACGCTCTCCGTGAGGAGAGCGACGAATATTATAACACTAAACACCCTGCAAGTCAACTTATTTCAATCCACGCTCTCCGTGAGGAGAGCGACCAACCTCACGCACTTCCCCAGTACTAAGAACGAGTATTTCAATCCACGCTCTCCGTGAGGAGAGCGACAAATATTTTCAGTCAGATGATGACGATAATGATTATTTCAATCCACGCTCTCCGTGAGGAGAGCGACGCAAAAGAAAAAGTGAGGACTGCAATCCTCACTTTTAATTTCAATCCACGCTCTCCGTGAGGAGAGCGACGTCATATAATACAAAAAAGGAGATTTTATATTATATTTCAATCCACGCTCTCCGTGAGGAGAGCGATTCAACAGTAGCATAAACACCTTTTACAACTTTAATTTCAATCCACGCTCTCCGTGAGGAGAGCGACTGGAGAGTGCAAGCGTATAAAGCTTATTCGAATATTTCAATCCACGCTCTCCGTGAGGAGAGCGACGCGGGGTGAATTGGTACTACTTCATTGACATAATTTATTTCAATCCACGCTCTCCGTGAGGAGAGCGACGTTTTTGAGTAATACCGCATATGCCACGCAAGGGATTTCAATCCACGCTCTCCGTGAGGAGAGCGACTTTGCGTACTCTTTGGGGACAAGGTTTTGTTAAGATAAATTTCAATCCACGCTCTCCGTGAGGAGAGCGACCTTTGCGATTTTATGTATTGACCAACAACATAAGCAATTTCAATCCACGCTCTCCGTGAGGAGAGCGACCACTTTTTTATAAAAAATTTTTTAACGCTTAAAGATTTCAATCCACGCTCTCCGTGAGGAGAGCGACACCATCAGCCGCGGAAGCAGATACTACAATAGCAATTTCAATCCACGCTCTCCGTGAGGAGAGCGACAAATAATGCCATTGTGTCATAACAACGAGCCTTAATTTCAATCCACGCTCTCCGTGAGGAGAGCGACTAACGCTTTAACAAGCGGTGTTAATTCGATTTCTACATTTCAATCCACGCTCTCCGTGAGGAGAGCGACAATAGGTTTATGGATTGCAAAAGCCTTGAACTGGTGATTTCAATCCACGCTCTCCGTGAGGAGAGCGACGAGTTTTCAACGGTTTCCACGGGCTACGCTCTAGGGATTTCAATCCACGCTCTCCGTGAGGAGAGCGACTGCTTTTAGATTCTGAGGCACGCCGTAGGCATTAAATTTCAATCCACGCTCTCCGTGAGGAGAGCGACGTTTCCGTGGGGTGGTTGCGTTTTTGAGCAACGGATTTCAATCCACGCTCTCCGTGAGGAGAGCGACGCGACGGCATAAGTAATAAGGTCATTAGTAGCAGATTATTTCAATCCACGCTCTCCGTGAGGAGAGCGACGTGCGGGAGAAATGGTAAATATCATTGACATACAATATTTCAATCCACGCTCTCCGTGAGGAGAGCGACCTTTTGCTATTATTTCAGCTTTTTGCAAACCTCGTATTTCAATCCACGCTCTCCGTGAGGAGAGCGACACCGCAATGACCTACAATTCCAGATATATCATACTATTTCAATCCACGCTCTCCGTGAGGAGAGCGACGTCGCAATGTTATATCTAATTTTCCGATGAGTTTTATTTCAATCCACGCTCTCCGTGAGGAGAGCGACGCGACCTTTGGTCGCTTAACACCCCTAGAACAACATTTCAATCCACGCTCTCCGTGAGGAGAGCGACTCAATTTGTTCAGGTGTCAACTGTTGTTGATTTTGATTTCAATCCACGCTCTCCGTGAGGAGAGCGACCTTTGTATACTGAACCTGGCGATGATTATTGTAACATTTCAATCCACGCTCTCCGTGAGGAGAGCGACGCTTTTTTTATAAAAATGCATTCCTGCAGCTTCTTCATTTCAATCCACGCTCTCCGTGAGGAGAGCGACATTATAGAACATTTTGTGCAATTTTTAAAGTGTCATTTCAATCCACGCTCTCCGTGAGGAGAGCGACACTACGCCATTAATGGCATACTGATTGTTATATTTATTTCAATCCACGCTCTCCGTGAGGAGAGCGACTTCTTGCTTATTCCTGAGTTGCACTCGGACGGTATTTCAATCCACGCTCTCCGTGAGGAGAGCGACTCTGAGGGGCATAATAAATGCCAACTGCATTGATATTTCAATCCACGCTCTCCGTGAGGAGAGCGACTTTAGTATATCAAAAACAGCGCAGCAAGTAATAATTTCAATCCACGCTCTCCGTGAGGAGAGCGACAGATATAACCTGTAATAATCTTTTAAGGTTTGCAATTTCAATCCACGCTCTCCGTGAGGAGAGCGACTGTAGGTTTATTTGACCCTGACCTTATATAAATTATTTCAATCCACGCTCTCCGTGAGGAGAGCGACGTGTTACAAGTGCAACCTTAGGGCGTTTAACACCCCTAATTTCAATCCACGCTCTCCGTGAGGAGAGCGACTGATATACCTTTTAAGTATATGCAACAAGATGACGATTTCAATCCACGCTCTCCGTGAGGAGAGCGACAAATAACTCCTAAAATGCTTTTAAGTTTTCATAGCATTTCAATCCACGCTCTCCGTGAGGAGAGCGACTGTTGAACTTTCTAAGTCTGAGGTTATGACTATCAAAAAATTTCAATCCACGCTCTCCGTGAGGAGAGCGACTTTTTAGCGTGGTTCCCTTGCGTGGCTCAATGCGATTTCAATCCACGCTCTCCGTGAGGAGAGCGACTTTTTCAAAAAAATTTTCTGTGTCCCTTAGCGTATATTTCAATCCACGCTCTCCGTGAGGAGAGCGACGGAAAAGCAACACCCGCGGCATCACAAGCAATCGCAAAATTTCAATCCACGCTCTCCGTGAGGAGAGCGACTGGCTTTGCCCTTGCACAGTAAAGGCTGATTTGCGGAGATTTCAATCCACGCTCTCCGTGAGGAGAGCGACCTGCGTACTTGGGAGATATGAGTTTAGACGAGTACATTTCAATCCACGCTCTCCGTGAGGAGAGCGACGCGTTGAGGCTGTCTGTAAGCCCTTTAACAACATTATTTCAATCCACGCTCTCCGTGAGGAGAGCGACTGGCTTTGCCCTTGCACAGTAAAGGCTGATTTGCGGAGATTTCAATCCACGCTCTCCGTGAGGAGAGCGACTTATGACGGTTTTACTGTTGACCCTGAAACAGGCATTTCAATCCACGCTCTCCGTGAGGAGAGCGACGCGTGCTATTGACGGTGTAGGTTATGACTTTGTATTTCAATCCACGCTCTCCGTGAGGAGAGCGACCAGTGCCAACAGTTTTTAAACTTTGGTCGCTATATTGAATTTCAATCCACGCTCTCCGTGAGGAGAGCGACAGAACGAGCAATAAGAACCAAAGCAGAACGAGGATATTTCAATCCACGCTCTCCGTGAGGAGAGCGACCATAGAGTAAAAACACCCAACCGCAAAGTACGAATTTCAATCCACGCTCTCCGTGAGGAGAGCGACAAATAATATGGGTACTCAAAATGATTTAAAATATATTTCAATCCACGCTCTCCGTGAGGAGAGCGACGTGCCAACAGTTTTTAAACTTTGGTCGCTATATTGAATTTCAATCCACGCTCTCCGTGAGGAGAGCGACATATTGGTATTCCTAACATTCAAATTAACAAAAAAATTTCAATCCACGCTCTCCGTGAGGAGAGCGACATTCCGCACTCGGCATTAGTGATAGACTAAATGACATTTCAATCCACGCTCTCCGTGAGGAGAGCGACCACCGTCAACTTTATCATTGTAATCTGTCGCAGATTTCAATCCACGCTCTCCGTGAGGAGAGCGACTACGGCAATCATTACATAACCCATAAGGTCAGTTTATTTCAATCCACGCTCTCCGTGAGGAGAGCGACAGGTTGGGGTCTCGATAGAGGTAATTTTTACTGATTTCAATCCACGCTCTCCGTGAGGAGAGCGACCTTTTATAGTTTTGTAGCTAATCATCTTGAGTATGATAAATTTCAATCCACGCTCTCCGTGAGGAGAGCGACATCATCTTTAATACTTACGGATTTTATAAAAGTGAATTTCAATCCACGCTCTCCGTGAGGAGAGCGACTTGTAAATTTTGTTTAAACGCATCAGTAGACGATATTTCAATCCACGCTCTCCGTGAGGAGAGCGACCCCATTTAAGAGCTACTTATAGCTATTCTTAAATACATTTCAATCCACGCTCTCCGTGAGGAGAGCGACGCAAGCTTGCATTTCGTCCTAATGTAGTTAATACATTTCAATCCACGCTCTCCGTGAGGAGAGCGACACACAAAATACAGAGCGCATTAGAACACTTGAGCAATTTCAATCCACGCTCTCCGTGAGGAGAGCGACTCCTCGTTCTGCTTTGGTTCTTATTGCTCGTTCTATTTCAATCCACGCTCTCCGTGAGGAGAGCGACGGGCAATGGGCGGAGGCTTTAAAGGTAAACCTCCGAATTTCAATCCACGCTCTCCGTGAGGAGAGCGACAGCCGTCTTCTTTAATATATGCAATCTTATATGAGATTTCAATCCACGCTCTCCGTGAGGAGAGCGACTTACTACACCTGCAAGGTTATAATCACTTCGTGGATTTCAATCCACGCTCTCCGTGAGGAGAGCGACGGGTAAAACTTTCGTTATTTGTAGCGCTATTTTCAATTTCAATCCACGCTCTCCGTGAGGAGAGCGACGCTAAAAAAAATTTAAAAAAACAAGCGGTTGACAATTTCAATCCACGCTCTCCGTGAGGAGAGCGACGCAGAGATTTTGTAAAGCACCGTGATTTACAAAATCATTTCAATCCACGCTCTCCGTGAGGAGAGCGACTTTTATAGACTTTGTATAGGCTTTACCGTTCACGGTATTTCAATCCACGCTCTCCGTGAGGAGAGCGACTTTGAAATAGATAGCTATGACAAAAAAGCAATTCTTATTTCAATCCACGCTCTCCGTGAGGAGAGCGACTCTAACTCTTTTTCGCCTCCGGCGGGGGGACTGAAATTTCAATCCACGCTCTCCGTGAGGAGAGCGACTGCTGTCCGTCAGGAGCTGAAACTTGACGAGATAATTTCAATCCACGCTCTCCGTGAGGAGAGCGACTGTTTTTGTCCTTCCGGTGCTTTTTTCGTCTTGGTATTTCAATCCACGCTCTCCGTGAGGAGAGCGACAGCGCCAACAGTTTTTAAACTTTGGTCACTATATTGAATTTCAATCCACGCTCTCCGTGAGGAGAGCGACTTCAATTTTAATAAAATTTAAAACACATAAATTAATTTCAATCCACGCTCTCCGTGAGGAGAGCGACTTATACTCGCCTTGACGAGTTACACTGTTAATTTATTTCAATCCACGCTCTCCGTGAGGAGAGCGACCGTATTATTGATGACACAACAACAACAAATTTCTCAATTTCAATCCACGCTCTCCGTGAGGAGAGCGACACGAATATTTCTTCGATTGTTTCACCAAATTCAAATTTCAATCCACGCTCTCCGTGAGGAGAGCGACATAAAACCATTTACCCTTACTAAAACTGGCATTCTATTTCAATCCACGCTCTCCGTGAGGAGAGCGACTGGGTAAAACTTTCGTTATTTGTAGCGGTATTTTCAATTTCAATCCACGCTCTCCGTGAGGAGAGCGACAGCAAAATCCAACATAATATTTACCATTAAATTAGCTATATATCTACACTTTTTCACAAAATTATAGTCAAATATATAAAAGTAAATTTAACATTAGACTTGCAAAATTGTATTTTTTATAGTGCGAATATCCCTGTAAATTTATGTAAGCTTACCATTCGCACTAAAATAACAACACCCCCTCAACATCAAATGTATTATCTACACCATAATGTTCCACTTTAGTTTTATAGTTATTTCCAAGGTAATAGAATCTTATGCTATCAGATTTTTCATCTATTATATTTATTAATTTTTCTTTGACTTGCCTACATTTTGCTGCATCCATGACACACTCGAAAACCGAATTTTGAACTCTTTTTCCGTAGTTTACACATTCTTTTGCAACCTTACGCAAGCGTTTTTTGCCATCAGCAGTTTCCGTGTTTACATCATAGGTAATAAGCACAAGCATATAAATGACACCTACTTCCACATAAAGGGCGGATAACCATCAAGATCACCTCTAAGACATCTTGCAAGAAGCAATGCCTGAACATAAGGAACCATACCCCATTCTACTTTTTCTTCTAAATATGGATGTTTTATTTCAAGTGATTTTTTATTCTGCCATGACTTAATAATTTTCTTTTTACCCTCATCATTAAGTAAGACTGCTCCATTTTCTTTGATAAAGAAATCATTCTTATTTACGATTTTTTTATTTATCACAGTAAGTACAAAACGGTCTGCAAAAACTGCTCTGAGTTCTTCTATCATATCAAGTGCAAGTGATACTCTTCCGGGACGATCTTTGTGCATAAATCCGACATATGGGTCAAATCCAACGCAATAAAGAGCCGAAGCTGTCATATTTGTAAGTAATGTATATGAAAATGATAACAAAGCATTAACTCTGTCTGTTGGAGGTCTTCTATTTCTTCCATTAAAAACAAAGTCATCTTTTTGTTGTAAAATCAAATCATTAAATACAGAAAAATATCTTGTTGCCGCTTCGCCTTCAATACCTCTAAGCTGTTCAGTATTTTTGCAGTCATTAAGATTTGCCATTGAATCTTTAAGTTTTGCAGAAACACTCTTTAGTTTATCGATATCAAGCGAATTAGGATAATCACGAGTTGCCCTTTCAATAACCCAACGAGAATTATACAATTTCCCAGCTATCATATTTCTGGCTATTTCAGTACAAGCATTTTCATCATCAGAAAGTTTATATTGAGTTTTCCTAAGAATCACATTACCGCAATATGGCCCCACCACATTTGCAAGGAATCTCCCACTTCTGCTCAGAAATGAAACACCTATACTATTATCAGCACATTTTCCAAGCAAAGCAGGACTTATTCCGCTATATCCCAAAGTAACAATTGATTCTATATTGTGCAATGGAACTCTCGTTATTTCCTGTCTTTCTTTTGATAGAACAACATTTTCTCCATCAAGTGATAAATATGTATCCGGAGAACTGATATAGAGTGTATTAAGAAGCTTTTTCATAATTCAATCCTCGTTTGTCATATCAGAAATATATTTTTTTACAGTTTTTATTTTTGTTATCTTTGGCAAGCATAAATCTTTTAGTGAACATGCCTTGCAATTTTTATTTTGCTTAACTTTAGGTGTATATTTTCGTCTATAAAGCTCATGCATCTCTTCTATTACACCTTTTAAGCGATTTCTTATATCATCAGTAAGTTCTATTCTTTGTCTGCGTTTTATTTTACCATAGAATATATGTACTTCATCTATACTTGTACAAAACATATCTTCAAGGCACAAAGCTTGTGCAGCAACCTGTAATATATCTGCATCTGATACCTTTGGTTCACCATGCTTATATTCAACTGGAATGATAGTATATCTTCCAGGCTTATCATAAAGCAATGCACCGCTCTCAGACGGAATAAATTCAACAACATCACATTCGCCGAATATTCCAAGTTCATATGAAGCAACCTGCATTCCTCTTGATACTATTACACCGTTTCTTGTTTCCGAAAAAGTGTTGTCATGAGCCTTATTGTGCATAATTTTGCCACTGACAGTAAGCAAATTTTCTGCCCATTGCTGTTCAATATGAATTAAAGCCCATTGTCTGCGACAAAACACAAAATGCTGTATTCCAGATATACTCAGTATGTTGTCATCATCATAAGTCATTCAATCACTTCCGGAGTTAAGCCTTCAAGACTTCCATCATATATAAATTCATAATCCTTGGCTGATGTAGGCTCTTCACACAAAGCCTTTGCGATAACGCTATTATGTACCTTTGCTGATGAATATTGTCCCGACTTACAATTATGCTTAAACCAGAAAAGCTTTTCAATATTCATAGTTCCATCAGGACGAGCCGAGGAACAGTCATTCTCGAAAAGTGTTGCGACTGCATTTTTAATCTTCTCAGCGTCTTCTTCTGTGAAGCCTGTCTTTTCTGCAAGCTGGCAGTTGATGCTCCCTTTTAATACATATATGCCAAACTTGACTCTATGTTTCATACCCATTGTATCAGATGCCTTACCCGACTTGCTTTCACTATTAACACTCTTAGTAATCTGTATATCTTCGATTTCGACTGGTTCAAGACTAAATGCAGGTTGAATAGTAACAGGGCCTCTTACACCTACTGAAACAGTATCACCTTTAAAAGCAAAAACCTGTCCGAAGCTTCTTACATCAATCCATTTTTCGCAAGCCAATTTAGCAAAAGCATCTTTGCCTGTTTCCTTACCCTTTGAAAGCTTTTTCAATTCCTCATAACTATCTGCTCGTTCTTTAAGGCTCTTACAACCATCGTCGCTACGCTCGTCTGATTGCACAAACACACACTCACCCATATCCTGAAGTCTGTTTCTTATTTTACGCTTAATGCAGACATCAGAAATCTCCCCAAAACCTTCCATTGTATCTCTCGGACGATTACCATTGATTGGGTCACCATTAGGGTTTGCATGACTAACGGAAATAAAAGCTACAAAATCCACCTTGTTATTAAATACTGACATAATTATAAATCCTCCTTGTTATCATCATTTTTGTTTTTTCTTGATGTATAAAGATATTGTTGTTCGCCGTAATAGCCCATAAAGAATAAAGGCTCCAGAGGCTTTTTCATTTCATATTCTCCAGCTTTAAACATATTATGTATTTCTCCAAGCTCTTTCTGATAATAAACATAAAGACCATAATTTTTGTTTATTATTCTTTTCATATATGGGTCAAGTCTTTTACGAACATTTCCCCAAGACTTACACGGAGATGCAATAACCGAGCTCATAAATCTTGCCGCATTAGTCATTCTTGCCTCGTTATCATCATATGTATCAGTTTCAAGCTTCTCAGCAACAGCCATAAGTCTACCATAAAGATAGCTCCTATCATTGTAACTTCTATCAAGTTCCATAGTAAGTTCAACTCCTTCACCTTCATAATATTTTCTATCATAATATTTTCTATATAATGCACAGCAGACATCAAGAACCCTTTTCCAGTTGTTTTGTTCACTATAAAGCTGAGGGTTTGAGGCTCTTGTAAAAATTCTTTTCAGTATGTTCTCCGGAAATCTTGCCCCAAGAGTAATGCAAGGATAGATTTGCTTAATTACAGTCTTAAAAATACCAGATTTATAATCAATAATAAGCTCTCCATCTCTTTCGTTGCCATAAGCACATCTTGCAATCTCGACAAGGGTAGGTGTCTGTACACAATGTATAACTTCACCATCGCTTGTCTTATAGCAACTATGCCAGTATACTTTACTATACCATTCTTGAATATTTTTATAAAAATCGGTAGATGTAAGTTCCTGATACATAATAATCGAAAGCCTGCCAGGTGTAGCAGAATCTAATGCCATAAGAATAACCTTAGAATCGAAATTCAAATTTCTTTTATATCCCTTAATTGCCATTTCAATTATATTCTTATACTGCTCTGCCGTCTTTGCATAAACCTTATCGTCTTTATCCTTTATAAAAGAGCTAAAATTTTTGCTTTCATCAAGCACTATTCTACCAAACACATTTGGTATTTCATTCAGACGGCTTTCCCATGCAACATATTTTTCATCACCAACACTTATACCACCAGTTTTAATAAGCCATCTTAAAGCAAGATGAGCTTTCTGACTTACAATTTCACCTACCGCAAAAGCCTCTTCTTTATTTGCAAATCTACCTTTATAAGTAAAATTTGATTCATCGTTTGAAGAAATAAGTTTAGCCTTATCACCTGCATTTCGGACTTTAGCCATATGTTTATATGTTACAGGAACGATTTTTCCGCTTGCATAACAAAGCTGGCAATCTCTTTCTTTACCCAAAAATTCATAATAAGCTATGTATTTATCAAAAAGTGCCTTGCTTTTCCAAACCTTTATATTTTCACCTGAATCTAAATCATTGACAACAAAGCGTACAAACGCCTCTATTTGCTTTGCTGATTTTGTTATTTTATATTCTTCATCAAGAACAGCACCTTTTAGTTTCAGTATTCCATCGCCTATAAGGTCGTTTATAAGCATTCTTTTACTTAGATAATCGTATATAGCTGTAATATAAATATCTGAATACTCCGACTCTGCCCAAGCCTTTAAAGCCTTGATATATGCCACAAAATATTCGTCAGCATTACTTTTAGCTTTTGCAACATATGTGCTGTAATCACCCGCAATATAAATCAGCTTATCACAAAGTGGATGTGGTGCGATACCAGAACTTCTCGAACTTGAATCTTCCGTAACAGGTATTACAGTTTCTGCGTCATCAGTATCGACTATTTCTGCGTGTGAAAATGTACCATCACTAAAAATAGTAACCTGTATCTGTGCATTACTTGTAGAATGATAAAGCGGAAGAAGGGGTTCCCCTTCATCGCTATCATCAACCTTTTCCTTGATTTCATCGTATAAGGCGGCAGTTTCAGTTATCCAACTCATTTTTGTCTACCTCCCCAAATAGTTCCGTATGAAGTGTATAAACACTCTCACATTTTTTCGTATCAAAAACTTTCTGTTTAGCGTCTCTTATATGACGCTTAATTGTGCATTGCTCAGGTCTTATAAAATCAATCTGTCCATTTTTCATAACAGGTGCATGAAAACAAACAGTCATCTTACCCTTGTCTTCCTCATTAATAGCCTCATCACAATAGATTATGCTGTGATACATCAAGCCAAATGAGATTTCCGAGTTACTATCATCATAGCAACTTTTCTCCTCATCAAAATTACAAGGCTCAACATACGCCGGACACTCGCTAACACCAAGCTGAGGAGAACGTCTGCCACCAAGCTTTATCATTCGTTTAAGTATTTGATAATGCTTGTCCTCGTTTCTGTCGTTTGTAAATTCGGGACGATTTTCGTTCCAAATAAAATGCCCTTTTACTGCATAAGCAACATCAGTAAGATAGGTATAAATTGAGAGGTCATTTCCGCCGTTGTTGTATTTAATTGGTCTGACTCCCTTAGATACTGTTCTAATTTGGTTAAGCACTTTTACAGAATCAATCACATAAAGCAAAGTCGGTTTAAAATAGATAGCTTTCGTAATACCTATAAGAGCTGCATATGTAGGTATTGGGTAGCTCATCTTTTCTCCGCCAACTCTTGTTATAGGGTCGGAAAAAAGTGCATAATCTCCATAGACCTTATAACAAAATTCATTTTTGTATTTCATTTTTTCACTCCTTTAAAATTCATTTGACTACTTTTTCGTATTTCTAATAAAACATTTTTAGCACCTCATTTATTCTTCTATTTATTTAAACTTATTATAAAATATTCTAATCTGTTTTTTGGGAATTGCCAATACAATTTGTAAAACAAATTAGTTTATGTTATACTCTTTTTGTCATAGTTAATATATTAACTATGTGGATTGAAATTATTACTTTGGCTTTTTATTTAGAAATAACAAAATTCCAGATTAGGATTTTCCGAGAAACCATATATTTCATCATAATATCCGTCTGCAAGAAAACGAATACCAGTTTTTTTATCCACACTTATATAAGAGTCTTTAAGCTTATTTTTCGGCAATCCTATCAAATATCGCTGAGCCTTTTTTATAATTGCGTCATAATCCTTATATCCATCTGATAAAAGCTCAGAAATAATCTCCTTGCCGTCTTTATAAGGCACAAGCACAGTTTCATTTATATCAGTTATAACTTCAAAGCACTCTCCAGCGGTTTTCATAGCTGCTTTAAGCAAGGTTTTATCATAATTTCCATATGGGTCTGAGCTCTTTTCATTAGTGGAAAGCATTTCAAATATTGAGCATTTAAAATCTTTAATATATAAATCTTTCTTTTCAAAATTTCTATAATAATTAATGTAAAATTTTTTTATTGCATTCAGATCAAGTAAATCCTCATATTCATCTGGTTTTTTCTCTATGCGTTTAAGCAAACCAATAGTAGCACTTTTACCCTTTTGTATGCTTTTTAAGCTTGAAACATTTTCATATTCATTGCTTATATTCACTATATAAACATAGCCAATATCTCTTTCAGCATTTCTGTTACATCTGCCTGCCGCCTGTACAATACTATCTGTACCAGCAAGAGAGCGGACAACTGTTTCAAAAGAAATATCAACGCCTGCTTCGATAAGCTGAGTACTTATACAAAGAACACGCTTACCTTTTTTCATATCATCTTTCATTTTCTTGATAACATTAGCTCTGTGTTCAGGACACATATTAGTTGAAAGATGCACCAGAATTATTTCTTCATCTTCAAACAAATTCTTTGCACTTTTAAACACCTCAAAAGCCGCTTTTTTTGTATTAACTATGCAAAGAATAGTTCGGCAATCTTCTGAAAGCAAATGTAAAAAATCAGCAACATTATCAGCAGTATAGCCTCCTGAAATTGTTTTATCTATAATTCTTGTACGCCTCATTTTTTCGCTGTAATCTTCAAAACCGTTTATCATTTCACAACTTTCATCAAGCCTTAAACAATAATTCATAACCTCAAAAGGCGGTTGTGTTGCTGTACATAAAACAATCGTACAATTACATACATAAGCAAGAAATTCCATTGCCATATTAAATAACCTAATAAATTCATATGGAATAGACTGCACCTCGTCTATAATAATTACCGAATTTATAAGACCTCTCATTCTTCTTATTGAACTTATTTTTCCATCAAAAAGAGAATTTAAAAACTGCACCATTGATGTAGCCACAACATAAGAATTCCAATTTTCACTCATATATTTAATATTTTGTTCAGTAGCTAAACTTTCGCTATAATTACAATCAAGCATATCTCCGAAATGTGGTAAAACAGAAACATCATCAGGCAAAAAAGATTTTATTTCATTATAATTCTGTTCAAGTATGGAATTAAACGGAGCGACATAAAAAATTCTGTTCTTATTAAATTTTTTAGCATGATGAATGGCATATCTTAGTGAGCTTATAGTCTTTCCACCACCTGTTGGAACAGTCATTCTTACGATATTTTCAGAATTTTCCGAATAAGCTAATGCCTTATCAGATATTTCTGCTCTTATTTTATTGAGTTCAGTATCTTTATTAAATAACTTAATCTTTTCTTCAAAGTAATCGCAGCACTTCTCCCACAGTTCTGCATCTCCGTACAGTTTAGGTCGCTCTATCCGGTTAACAAACTCCGCAGTATCAGAATGGTCAGAATCAACTAATATCGAAAGTAACATTCTTATCAACAAAGAGAAATTAAATAGCTTAATCCTTTCTGGAGATTCGTCATCTTTTCTTTTGTCTTCATTTTTACTGCAAAACTTTAGAAATTCATCAACTTCCTTTTTAGCATTGAGATAAAGCTTTTCAATTTCCTTTTCGCTTATAACCTCATCAAGTGTAAGTTTTTTACATTCATCGTAATCGTAGTTTGTATTATTTATTTTTGTAACAAAGCCATTTTCTTTGCCTGATTTAGGATAATCAAAATCAAACAAACCATGATGTGACATAATAACCGAAGAAATAATCTCAGCAGTATACTCATCTGTTTTGTCAGAATCATTGTTCTTTATAAATTTTTCATAGATATATCTTCCACCGCAATTTGAATGTACAACCTTACCTTTACTCCATTCACCACCTGAACCAACCGTCCTTTGATATTCATCACTGCGAGCAGTGTTTTTACCCATATCGTGCAAAATTGCTGAAAGATAATAAAGGTTTGGCATATTTATAAGTTCAGAATCCTTTTTACCTCTTTCGGCTACACCAATAAGATGTTCTTTAACAGTTTGTAATCTTCCGTCCTCTGTAAAATGTGCTGCATATTCCATATAGCTTTCTCCAATCTTTCTTAATTATTTATTTTGAAAGGTATATATCAGATTCTATTTAATTCACAAATTTCAGCAAAACATATGTAAATTCGATATAGTTATTATAACAGATATAAATATAATTGTAAACCATTTAATTATTTTTTGTTAAAGTTGTATAGTATTATACAAAACTTTTTCTTTTTAAAAATTAGTACTTTTGAAAATACCTCTTATTTATTAATATCTGTGATTCAAGTTAACAAATCTTCATTATTAAGCAATAATCATTTTTCCGCATAACAAAAAAGTGTAGCAAATTTCTTTGCTACACTTTTTGAAATCATCTTAAAATCAAATATTAAGTTGATTAAGCCTCAGCTATAACTTCTACTTCTACAAGAACATTCTTTGGAAGCGTCTTAACTGCAACACATGAACGAGCCGGCTTGCTTGTGAAATACTTGCCATAAATCTCGTTAAATGCTGCAAAATCTCCCATATCAGCTAAGAAGCATACTGTCTTAACCGCTTTATCAAAGGAACTTCCTGCCTCTGCAAGAATTGCTCCGAGGTTTTTCATAACCTGTTCGGTCTGTCCTTCGATTGTTGTTGCCTCAACATTGCCTGTCTGTGGATTGATTGCGATTTGTCCTGATGTAAATACGAAACCGTTTGTCTTGATAGCCTGTGTGTAAGGACCGATTGCATCAGGTGCATTCTTTGTGTAAACTTTTTCTGCCATAATAAAAACTTCCTTTCAAATAAATAATTTATCCGTTAATGATATTATATCCATGCTCTTTAAGAGCTTTCTTAATAGCTAAAATATGTCCATGGTCACGAGTTTCCATAGAAAGTCTGAGATAGCAGGAATTAATGTCGCTGTTGATTTCTGCTCTGTCGTGGTTTACCGAAACTACATTTGCACCAAGATCTGCAATAATCTTAGAAACATTCTGAAGTTCTCCTGGCTTATCAGTAAGCTCAAGTGTAATATCAACTACTCTGCCTGTCATTTTAAGGCCGCGATTGATAACACGGGAAAGAATTGTAACATCTATATTACCGCCTGAAACAAGGCATACAACATTCTTGCCCTTAATCGGGAACTTATTAAATAAAGCTGCTGCAACTGATACTGCGCCTGCACCTTCAGCTACAAGCTTTTGTTTCTCCATAAGTGTAAGTATAGCTGTTGCAACCTCATCATCGGTTACAGTCATAATTTCATCAACATACTGCTTACAGATTTCAAATGTATTATCACCAGGCGTCTTAACAGCGATACCATCAGAAATTGTATTTACACCAGGCAAAGTTTCTATTTTATCGTGAGCAACTGAAAGATACATTGATGGAGCACCTGCGGATTGTACGCCGTAAACCTTTACATCAGGACGAAGTTGCTTAATAGCAAATGCAACGCCGCTGATAAGTCCGCCGCCACCGATAGGAACGATAACTGCATCAAGGTCAGGAAGCTGGTCTAAGATTTCAAGGCCAATTGTTCCCTGTCCCGCAATAACCTGTTCGTCATCAAAAGGGTGAATAAATGTAGCTCCGCTTTCCTTCTGAAGCTCGACTGCCTTATCGTGAGCATCATCATAAGTACCATTTACAAGACATACCTCAGCTCCATAGCCCTTTGTTGCCTCAACCTTAGAAATAGGCGCACCGCTTGGAATACAGATAAGTGACTTAATATGATTTTTTGCAGCTGCAAGTGCAACACCCTGTGCATGGTTTCCTGCTGAACAAGCAATAACGCCTTTTGCCTTTTCTTCTTCAGAAAGCTGTGAAATCTTATAATAAGCACCACGAACCTTAAATGAGCCTGTTACCTGTAAGTTTTCTGTTTTGAGATAGATATTGCAATCATCTGAAAGATTAGTGGCTTTAATCATATCTGTTGGACGGATAACCTCTTTAAGAACATATGAAGCGTGATAGATTTTGTCAAGTGTCAGCATTATAATTTCTCCTTAAGCATAAAATAAAAAAAATCGTCCTTTAAAAGGACGAAATAATTCGCTATACCACCTTTTAATACATCAAAAAATGTACTCTCAAATAACGGTGAGAAACCGTATCCTCCTACTTATCTGTTAAGATGTTCAGCGACAAGCTCAAGGGTGATTTGTAAAATGGCTCTGTACTGTCTTACACCAAACGACAGCTCTCTGAAACAGGATAACCACAATACCGTTCCCTATCAAAGCTTATATATAATATATACCGCTTTTCTTCTGAAAAGTCAAGAGAATTATGCGAATATTTTTCGCCGAACATTTTTTGACTTTTCATATAGAATATGTCACTCTTAACAACGTGGCGGAGTGTTTCCTCACCCAAGACGCGGAATCGCTCGACAAGTCTCGCTCATATGGATAAGAAAAATTGTCAATAAACTATCGTTCAAATAAGTTATCCTCCCCAAAAACACTTAAAAGTTTTGCTCAAGCTTTTTCAAAAGCTTGCAGGGTCGAGGGACGGAGTCCCCCATGGGTTTTAAGGGCAACGCCCTTAACATTCTTTGCCCTTTGAGCGGCGAATTTT
The DNA here is from genome assembly GCF_047012705.1 of Pseudoruminococcus sp. Classification (NCBI taxonomy): domain Bacteria; kingdom Bacillati; phylum Bacillota; class Clostridia; order Eubacteriales; family Acutalibacteraceae; genus Pseudoruminococcus; species Pseudoruminococcus sp. Next base: position 80,669 of record NZ_JBKXNW010000011.1, read on the forward strand.
ATCCGCCGCTTAATACTTTCGTTAGTAACAAACTACCGAACAGACAAACAAGTTCGCCCCTGCATCTGACCCTTTCAATAACTATTTTCCTAAAAGAAAAATGTTCATAATAATTTTGAACTTAATAACTTTCAAAGCTATTACGAACTTATCGCTGTCATTTAACTTAAATTTTAAGGACGAAGACCAGTACCACCTTGAAGGGTAAGAGTTTCACCTGTCATATACTTAAAATCAGGCGAGGCAAGCTGAACACAAACCCTGCCAATCTCTGTTTCAGGATTTGCAAAATGTCCCATCGGAGGTGTTTTCACATTCTTTTCATACGCCTCTGGAAATTCACTCTTAAATTTTTCAAGCTGTGCAGTCCATGCAAGCGGACAAATAATATTTACATTTATACCGTCCTTACTCCATTCAGTAGCCGCTACTCGACTAAGCCCACGAATACCTTCCTTTGCAGCAGCATATGAGCATTGTCCGAAGTTACCTGAAATACCAGCACCAGATGCAAAATTTATAACAGAGCCTTTAGTTTCACAAAGATATGGATAACACGCTTTCATATAGTAAAATGTTGCATAAAGTCCAGAATATAAAGCAAGATTGAATTGTTCTGTTGTATGTTCAGCAAGAGTAATTCCAGAAGCAGAAGCCTGTGCATTATTTATAAGAACATCAATTCTTCCGAATTCATCAATAGCTTTTTTTACAGTATTTTTTGCAATAGTTTCATTATCTGCACCTGCACAAATATCTGCCTGAACCGCAAGTACCTTAATAGAATATTTACTCTCAAGTTCTTCTTTTGCAGCATTTAGTTTTTCTATATTTCTGCCTGTGATAACAAGATTAGCACCTTCCTTTGCATAAGCTGTTGCAATACCATACCCGATAGAACCACAACTGCCATCAGAAAGAACAGCTCTGCCCGCTCCAGTAATAATTGCTGTTTTACCTGCTAAGAAACCCATATAAGCATCTCCTTTAAAAATTATTTATAACATTCTATGCCTTTATCCATTTTATAATTTCTTACCTTTATCTTTTCTATCGAAATAGAGGCATTTTCTTCAAGTTTTTTGTCCTTATAAGCATCATTAAAAGCTTGCCTCATAGCGTTGTTTTCAAAATCTTGCTTTACAACCGAAAATTCTTTTTCGTTGTAGGTCATCATATTATGACCTGTCATATGTTTTTTACTGTCGCTTCCCTCAAATATTGTGTGTGACGGTGAAACCATAATAACAGAATCAACTTCACCAATATTTATGGCAGTCATTGCCGCAAAAAGACTTCCCATAGACATTCCATAAATTGAAACTTTCTTTATTTTCAATTCATTTTTAAGATAAGAAATTGCACATTTAAACATATCAAGTGGAATCCTATCAACACTCTTGGGCAAACCCTCAGCATCATAAAGTGAAACAGCTAAACCAACAATTCCATATTCAGCGAAACGCTCGGCAACTTTAATTGCTGGTAAAACGCTTTTTTCTCCGCCCATTATAACTATGACTGCGGTATCTGAATTTTCATCAGTTTCCGCTAAATGCCCTACAAAGCCGTCTTTTTCCATACTAAAACTTTTATGCTTCAATTTTATCTCCCTTTCTAAGTTAGCAATAGCTAACTTAGCTTTAAAGCCACATTTTTGTAGCAATCTTTAAATAAAACGGTTTAATTCTGCATTATATTCATATCCTATTATTGAAAGCTTTTCTTTGATAGTATCAGTATCTATACTATTAGTCTTTGCGAATTCCTCAAGAGATGGGTAAAAATCTCTTAATTGAGTATTTACATACGATAATAAAATCATCGGGTCATTAGGCAGTGACATTTTATCATTCTCCCATTTTCTTTTTATGCAGTTTATTATACAACAAACACGCCCACAAATCAAGAAATAAATCTTACAAATCAGAAAACGCATATCCAAGCGGATATGCGTTCGATTTCTATAAAATAAATTTATTTTATTTTGAATCTACTGTCTTAGGCTGAGGTAACGCAGGTGTAACTGACATCTTAAAGTAGGTGCCGAGATAGTCCTTTGCAACCTTAGTTAATGCAATCATTGCTGCACGGCGAATCTGTGGATTCGGCGAAAGTGTGTGAGCCATAAGTTTAAAAAACAATAATGGACTATAATACATCGGCTTTTCGATTTCCATTTTATCAACTCCTTTCTTAAATACTATATATAAAAAATTTCTTGTAATCTATTTGATGATATAATCTTAACACACAAATTTAAACAATCTATAAACAGGTTGTAAATTCATATGGTTATTTTTGTAAATTATATCATTTAAATAATTCAAAAAAGTCGCTTTTTGAAATTGTCTTAAAATTCGCTGATTATGTCAAGTCCAAAATCTTTTGCACGCTTTACCGCAAGCTCCATAGATTCATCATAAACCTGCTCAGGACTATGTGCGTCTGAACCAATTAAGGTTTTTAAGCCGGCATCTTTTGCCATCGCCCAAAATTTAGGGTGAGGATATGGGTCTCTCCTGCCATCAGGATAGTCTTGCTGTCCTCGTCGAATACCATTTGCATTATATTCAACAGGCGTATTAGTAAGCATTGCCGCATCTACGATTATCTCACAAGCTTTATCGCAGTTTTTATCCCATGCAAAGCAATTCATAAACATAATATCAGGGTGAACAAGCACTGAAAAATATCCAGTTTTCAAAGCCTCTGAAATAGCCTTTGCATAAGGGATATATTCATTTGTGCTTTCAGAGCCAAAGATACTGCAAAATCTTCCATTTGTATTAAAGAAATGTTCACCTAAGGCAAGATAATCGAGCTTCATATCATTCAAAAGCCACTCGTAATATTCGCAGTATTTCGGAAGATATTCAATCTCCAAGCCTGTCAGAATACGCATTTTTCCTGCATAGCGTTCTCTTTCGGTCTGAACGGCAGAAATATATTTCGGAAGTTCCGAAAACTGCATACGGTAACCGTAATCAACATCTTTAAAAGGTGCGTGGTCGGAAAATCCAAGCACTGAAAGCCCCTTATCATAAGCCTCTTTTGCATAATCTACTTCTACGCCAAATGCGTGACAGCAGCGTTTAGTATGTGTATGAAAATTACTTTTCAAAATCATTCCCTGCTTTCCAACAATCCTTGAGAAACAGCACAATTAATCACACGAATAAGTTCATCATAGGTCATACAAAATCCCTTTTCTTTGTTTTTAAGTCTATTTTTCAAGTCCTCAATCTCAAAGAAACGAAGTTCTGTAATTTCTTTTTCGTCATATTTAAGCGTATCAAGCGAAACACTTTCATCGACAAAATAAACACGATTAAATTCATTGCTTATAAAATCGCCCTGATGAACAGTAAGCATCTGGTCGTGCAAAAAATGCAAATCTTCAGGCTTCAGCTTGAGTGAAATTTCTTCTTCGGTTTCACGAATAGCCGCCTCTATCGGTGTTTCACCTGCGGAAATATGTCCTGTGCAAGCGGCATCATAGCAAGACGGAAAGGACTCCTTGTCATCTCTGCGTTTTTGCAAGAGAATCTTGCCATCACGAAAAAGCCATATATGAACACTTCCATGTAAATCACCATCGTGGTGTACGGCATTACGCTCTTTGATTTTACCCGTTGGTGTTCCGTCAGGATTTAATATGTCAAAATATTCCGACACAGAAAATCAGTCCTTCTTATAGCCATTTGGATTATTCTTCTGGAATCTCCATGTATCTTCGCACATATCATGCAAATTACGCTCTGCGTGCCAACCAAGAACCTCATTTGCCTTCTTAGGATTTGCATAGAATGCCGGAAGGTCACCTGCTCGTCTTTCACCAATTTTGTAATTAACCTTTTGACCGGTTGCGTCCTCAAAAGCATTGATAATATCAAGAACGCTATATCCGATACCTGTTCCGATATTATAAGCATCTATGCTGTGTGGGTCGGATTTAAGCTTATTCAATGCACAAAGATGAGCCTTTGCAAGGTCTACTACATGAATGTAGTCACGAATGCAAGTGCCGTCCTTAGTGTCATAATCTCCGCCGAATACAGTAAGCTGTGGAAGCTTACCAATAGCAACTCTTGAAATATATGGCATAAGGTTATTTGGAATACCGTTCGGGTCTTCACCGATAAGTCCGCTCTCGTGAGCACCGATTGGGTTGAAATAACGGAGAAGTGAAATGCTCCACTCGTTATCAGAAACATATACATCACCAAGGATTTGCTCGATGAAGTGCTTTGTTCTGCCGTAAGGATTACTTACATCACCCGTTACCATAGTTTCTTCATAAGGAATAGGATTGTTGCCATAAACAGTTGCTGATGAACTGAAAACTATGCTCTTGCAGTTATATTCTTTCATAACATCAAGAAGTGTAACTGTACCAGAAATATTATTATCATAGTACATTATTGGCTCTCTTGTAGATTCACCGACAGCCTTTAAGCCTGCGAAATGAATAACAGCCTCGATTGAGTTTTCAGAGAAGATTTTCTCTAAGCCCGCTCTATTTCTTATGTCACAATCATAGCCCGTTATATTCTTATTAGTGATTTGCTTAATTCTCTCTAAAACCTCTGGAACGGAATTGCAATAGTTATCGCAAACAACTACTTCATATCCTGCATTGAGAAGTTCTACACAAGTATGACTTCCGATATATCCTGCACCACCTGTAACTAAAATTGCCATATCATATACTTCCTTTTCTTTAGTGATTTTATCCGAATAAATAATTTTATATTGTAATTAAGTATACAATATTGGCAATCATTTGTCAAATCAAAGGCTTTATAGCTTTTTTAGAAAGATAAATATATCTAATTATCACCTCGCTTTTATATCTTGGAATCTTTAAAACAATTTTTATAATTGGCAATGCTTTCTTATGCCTCGACACTTTTAGCGACCTCTTCGCTGCAAATGTAATTTAAAAATCGTTTTAAACACCTATTGTGTATCTCTATATTTAATTATAGGAAATTATTAAGCATTTGTCAAGCGTTATAACACTTATTGTGTAATTTTTATATCAACCTCTCTCTTAAATATATTAAAAGTTTTTTCTCTCTGCGTGATACTTGTACCTGTGTCATTCCCAACTCCTTTGCTGTCTCTGATTGAGTTTTATTTTTGAAAAACCGTAATAATATGAGGTTTCTATCCTTTGGTTCGAGGTTTTTTATTTCATCGTGAAGTGATATAACCTCCGTTAGTTTTTCATCCGGTGCATCAGTAGGAATATCAAGCTGTCCTGAACCGTTTTCTTCATCGGCTGTAAGTGAAACAGGCAATCTTGATGCATTGAGTGCCTCTGTTGCCTGTTCAGGTTCTACGCCAAGAATCTGTGCAAGCTCTGAAATCTGTGGTTCTCTGCCGTTTTCTTTTAAGAATCGTGCAACCTCTCTCGTAGCCTTTAGGGAGAGTTCTTTTAATCCCCTTGAAATTTTCACTGCACCTCCATCACGAAAAAGTCCTTTTATCTCCCCCAATATTACCGGCACAGCATAGGTTGAAAGCTTTAATCCCCTACTTTCATCGAAATTATCAATCGCTTTTATAAGGCCTACACAGCCAGCCTGAAACAAGTCATCATACTCTATTCCTCTGCCACGAAAACGCTTTGCGCAGGAATGTACAAGTCCAAGATTCTCACTGACTGCCTTATCTCTGTCATACATCTTTTATACGGCTCATAAGCCGTTTTTCAAGAACAACTGTTGTGCCTTTGCCCTCTCTTGATGTAACTTTGACCTTATCCGTAAAGCTTTGCATAACAGCAAAGCCTAAACCTGCTCTCTCCTCTCCGCCTGTTGTGAAAAGCGGTTCCATTGCCTGTTCTATATCTGCAATTCCACAACCTTTATCTCTTATTTTAATTACAACAACTGCACCCTCAAAGATTTTTACTCTTATGTATATAAGTCCAACGCTTTCTTTATATGCGTGAACTATACAATTTGTTACAGCTTCAGAAACTGCCGTTTTTATATCGGTTATTTCGCCTATTGTCGGGTCAAGCTGTGAGATAAACGCCGAAACCGCCGTTCTTGCAAAACCTTCATTTGATGAACGGCTCTCAAAGGTCAGGCTCATCTCATTTTTTAACTTCATTTTTTTCACACCCTTTCTCAAACAGCTTTAATGCCGACAATCCAGACAGCTCAACCATTCTCTCCATACTCGGCGGAATATTCAACACACGAACCTCTCCGCCGAGCAGCTTCATAGTTCGGTATCTGCCCATAATAAGACCAATTCCTGAGCTATCCATAAATGTCACACCGCCAAAATCAAGATAAAGCACTGTCGGCTTATTTCTCTCGGCGGCTGAATCTATGGTTTCACGCATAGAACGAGCTTTATGATGGTCGATTTCACCGAATAGCTTCGCTGTCATTTCGCCATGGTCGGTGATGATTTTCACATCCATTTTTCTTTTTCAGTCCTTTCAAAATTTTTAGCCATCCACATATATAGATATGCTTCTTGCTTCAATAAAATAATAGCTTTTTATACACAAAAATTACGGCGAAAAAAGTTTCAGGAATGATATTTTTACTCGACACACAAGGCTATATTAAGTCAGATATAAGCACATTACGCCGATTTAAACCAATAAAAAAGCAATTCTTTTGTAATAAATATGTTGAAAACACAAAATTGCTATGCTATAATGTAAAACAAAACCGAGTATCACTTTAGTATTTTAATAGGGGTGGTTTTCTTGCATAACAATGATAAAAAAATCATTGCAAAGGCTGTTATAGGTGGATTGTTATATTCACTTTTGATGGACGCAACATTTGCAGTATATTGGTTTTTAGGAGAAAATTATGACCGACTAATAATATCTGTAATTATGATTCTTTTTGGTTTACTCTATTCTTCAAGAAAAAAATCGGACACTTTTAATACAATTTCTTTAGCATTTAGAGTATCAACTATTTCAGTATTTATTATTATTGCATTATCATCAGTTTTTCCATTACCTTCTAAATTTATATATAATAACTTTAAACCTGAAAATTTTGAGGTTTCACCTGCTGATATGCTTATGATGTTAGGACATGATTTCACATATATTATTCATTCATTACTAATCTTAATATCTGCTATGGGATTCTATAAAATAAAAAATTTTATTTACAGCAAAAAATCTGGCAATTAAAATGCTTTATAATTTTTTACATATATGATATAATGAAAGAAAAATGCAAGGGTGGTATAAATGAAATTTTATTGTGAACTCAAGAAGGTTGTAGACGACTCTTACGACATTGAAATCGGTCACAAACTTTCTGACACGCTCATAAATGACATACAGAATGGTTTAGTCGGTAAAATCAAGAAATTTGCTGTTGTTACTGACTCTATCGTTGAGAATCTTTATGCAAAGGAAATCTTTGATAAGCTTATTGAAAAAGGTTTTAAAGCAGATTTATTCGTTATTCCCGAGGGTGAAAAATCAAAAACTCGCCCAATGAAAGAATTTGTTGAAGATTCCATGTTAAATAAAGGTTATCGCAGAGATTGCTGTGTGCTTGCAATCGGCGGTGGAGTTGTTACTGATTTGGCTGGTTTTGTTGCCGGTACTTTTGGCAGAGGCGTACCTTTCATCAACTATGCAACCACACTTCTTTCAGCGGCCGACGCTTCTGTCGGTGGAAAAACTGCTGTTGATACGCCGCTTGCCACAAATCTCATAGGAATGTTCAATCAGCCTAAAAAGGTCTACATAGATATAGATACTTGGAAAACTCTTCCTGAAAGACAGCTTTCAAGCGGTCTTGCGGAAACCATAAAGCACGCTTGCCTCGGCGATTTGGAAATGTTTGAATATCTGGAGAAAAACATCGAAAAGATTCTTCAAAATAATGTTGAGGCTTGTGAATTCATTGCTGAGAGAAATTGCAGAGTTAAATATAATGTCGTTATGAAAGATGAGCGTGAAAGCGGTTTGAGAGAAATTCTCAATCTTGGACACACTGTCGGCAGAGCGATTGAAACTGTTTCTAATTATAAGCTTTTACACGGTGAGGCTCTTTCCATTGGTATGGTTGCTCAAGTTAAGCTTGGCAATGAACTCGGATTTATTTCTGAAGAAAATATGAATAGGGTTATTGACCTCTATAAGAGAGCTAATTTGCCTATAACAATTCCTGATTATATTGATAAAAATGTTCTCGTTAAAAAGCTCTATACTGATAAAAAAGTTCGTGACGGAAAGCTGAGATTTGTTTTCCAAAAGGAAATCGGTGATGTTATGTGCTTTGGTGATAATGCTTACGGCTTAGAAATTGCTGAAAATCAGATTGCAAAAATTATAGAGAATATGTAAATTTACTCAGCAAAAAAGCGATAGAACCTCTAAATTTGGTTCTATCGCTTTTTCATTGTCAAAAAATAAATTTTCTATAAAATGATTATTAAAGCATATTTAGCTTTTTCTACTTTTATCTTATTAACAATTTCAGTTTAATAAATTTTTATAGGTATTTTTAAATTGCAGCACCCAGAAAATATTTGAACAATATATGGAAATCTTGCTAAAAATCTCATTTAAGGCAATCCCATTTAAACAAGTCAGCAGGTTGCGTATATGTAGGGTCGCACCAAACTGCATGATAAATTTTTTCTTCCATTGCTCGCCTATAATGCGTTCCTCAGACAGCGGGAACTTGGTCATCAGTTTCTCAATCTTATTCCTCGATAGCCCGAATAAAATTTTCCGTTGCTGTATTTAAATTCAAGAACTTATAAACGCAATAAATTTAATATAGCTAATAGTAATTTCGCCCATACAGCTTTGGAAAATGTATGGGCGTTTTTTGTTAGCTGCTCGTTTGTTATTTGTTAGTTATACATATCTTACAAGCCTGTTTTTAACGAATTTAAAGCAAAAAAATCCCATAAACACTGTATTTTCAGCATTTATGGGATTTTAAAAGTTATGGTGCGGATAACAGGACTTGAACCTGCATGAATTTGCATTCATATGGACCTGATGATTACACCACTTCGGTGAAATAATTATTTATATGTCTGTTATCCGAAATATGTGGTAATATTTTTTAGAAAAGTGATAATACAAAGCTTAAACACTTCATTGTTTTTAAAATTCATCAGACATTGAGTAAACTTCTTAAAATTTTCTATATGGCTAAAATGATCGCAGTCAAATCGTAGAATCGTATTAAAATAAATATCGTAGTTTAAGTCAAGCAAATCGTTTTATTGCTTCACAATGATAATAATAATATAATTTGCATCACAAAACTAATTTTAACGCATGCGTTCACTTAATCAGAATACAAACACGATAATTCATCTTTAATTGCTATTCTTTGTGTATATAAGCATGTATATGCTCTTCCAATTGCTCCGTAAAAGAGGTGGCATTTTGGACATTTTGTTTTATCTTTACCAAATGAAAGGATATGCGATGTTGCAATATCCGGATATGGATCAATGTAAAAAATGTCTTTTATTCCTAATTGAAAGGCTTTTTTGGAACATAAGACACACGAACTTGCAGACGTAAATAATTTACCGCCTTGTATTCCTTCTCCGCCATACTTTACAATTTGTAAAAAAGCATTTTCTTCTGCATGAAGTGAACGGGTATGAACTTGATTCTTTTGTAGTGTAATTTGTTCATACTCATCCTTAAAACAATATGAACATAAGCGTCCTTTTAATGATGAAAGCCCAATTTTTCTTTTGTATTCTTTGTGCATGTGATCGATAAATTCTTGGTTTTCAAGTTCATAGGTACTGAATGAACTTTTATCTTTATTTATCAAATAATTTTCAGCATTCCTTAAGTTGCACGGAACTTGTCCCTCAGCTACACTATTCCATCCGACAGCCTTAACGCTATAATGAGAATCTGTAATTACTGCGCCAACTTGTCTTGAAAGACAACCGGAGTTTAATTTAGCGTTGTATGCAATTTGCATACAGCGTTCAACACTGGTTGGCGTAATTAATCCAGGATGCTTCATAAGAGTAATATATTTAACGATTAATTCTGTAATAAAATACTTTTCATTTGTTGATTCGTATGGATTATACAGATATATATCCGCTAGTTGTAGACACGCACCGATATCCTGATTAGTAAATCTTGATTCATCTTTTAGCTTAGAAGGATATTCTTTTGAATCTAAAGCTTTTATTTGTTCATGACTTAGTTTTTCTCCTAATCTTCTTATTCTTTCGTTATCATCTGTACTAACGGCAACTAAATAGAAAGATGAATATCTGTCTTGGAAATATGTTGCTTCGTACGGACTGCGTATAGCATCAAGGCAAATAAATGTTGGATGGTTGTTTGCTTTATTTACTGCCTGTACAGCCTTTATAAAATCATTTGCTCTCCTTGCTAATGCAAACATATGAATTCCACTAAATTCTTTATCGGGGTTTATATCCCCGTGATTGCGTATCCTATTTCCAAACTCTTGTAAACAATAAGTAAATGTGCTTACTGTCGTGTTGTTAGATTTATCAATGTATATATTATTATTCATTACTTCTCTGAATTTTGATTGAATGCTAGACAATCTTATGAGAATATTATACGCGATTTTTAAATTGTTGCGATTAGATCTATCAAGATGAATATCTGTTCCAAATATCTTAGATATTTCTTTATTCAGATAAAAATACTCAGCTCTAAGATTAGGAAATTTGGCGTTTAATTCGTTACTAATATTTTTTGCAAGTTCTTTCCCTATAATGCCACTTAATTTGTCTATTAAATTATCAAATGATTCTTGAATTATAAAAGAAAATATAACGTCAGTCATGCTTATTCTAAAGAAAGGACTCCAATGTTGTTTTATATAGCTGTATACTATTTGATACTTTCTCTGCTCGTTAGTATCAAAATCAGTTGTTTTGGGTTCGTGTAAGTTTAGCTCTTCAAATATTTCAGTGCTCAATATTTTTGAAACAGTAGTACACCCAGATCCTGTTCTACCCGTCAATCCTACAATAATAAATTTTTCTCTTTCTTCATATATGTTGTCTATTGCTTTGTCTTTTTTCATACTATTATATACCTCCCGTTCCTTTTGTTTAGTTATAATTATTCGTTTTATAAACCGCTTTTTATGTTTGTAATTCGACTGATGCCTTGTTAAAAACTCTTAATAAAGCTATAATGTCTAATTTGATATTTGAAGTCATTTCAGGAAGCCTTCTCATAAGAAAAGGCTTCCTAATACCAAACGGATTTACTAGTGAATATCCATTGCTACTTATTAGTTGTTGTTTATGTTAAAAAATGAATTATGAAGCTATTTTAGTTCGTTTTTCATAAACTAATCTATCTAGTTCATCATCGGAGAGTTTTCCTTCCCCTTTTTTGATACGCAATAGCATATTATTTAAAAATTTATTTTCGGTATCTTTATCATTTATACTGTAATTAAAAGCATAGTCCTTGTGTATAGTACCATTAACTTCTTTGGCATACAGTTCTTTCTTCGTCGGAGGAAGAAGTTTGACGGTGCCGTTTTTCATCTCGCGCTTTGTGCATAGGTCAGTTCTGTTATCAAGGTGTTTCTTCTGAAGTACGGACATAATATACTGCTTTATGTAACATTCAACATTAAAAATATATCGACTACGAACTATGTTTTTTGGTACTAATAAAACTAATCCATAACCTGTACAGAGAGCTTTTCCTTTTAATTCTTCCCACATTAAAGACTTATCGTTCCAATAATATCCAATCGGAACAATTTCATCAGATAATTGAATTTTATGCTTATCAACCTGTTGCATCGTGAAATAATAAAGATGTTTTCTAATAATGTTGGTTATTAAGTCAGACATTTTGTCTTTATCAAAATTTTTGATATAGATACATAGAGCTAATGGATCGTTCTCAAGCGTGGGATTTTTGCAGACTAATTTGAAAAACTCCAAAAAGAGAGATGATAGTTCACTTGCTGTAGCACCTTTTCCATAGATACTTTTGGTTTTCATACCTAAATTTGTTTCGTTAGGTTCTGTTGCGTGTTCCAAAAGTTCTCTCAAGCGATGAAGATCACGCTTTTTACAAGCAATAAACAGTTCTCTAAAGAAGGAGTTAATACTTTTTTGCGCTTCAATACAAAAACCATCGTCTAAAGCTTGAATGACATAAGGGTCAATAAAAAGTTTTGTGTCTTTTACTTCATCAATATCAACAAAGTCAAGGTCTTTATGACCTGTTGTTCTTAAGTAAAATAGCTTACTTATATGCATAAATTTTCCTTTCATATAAAAATTTTCGTTAATATCTTGAATTTCAGGAAATCTATGATATAATTAAATTAGATAGGGTATCATAGTTCCTGTGTTTACGGGTTGATGCCATTTGCATTGATGTCTATTGTCGCAGATATCAATGCTTTTTTATTACAATCAAATTAATCACCCCTTTCAATCGAAGAAATCCAAATAAAAAAAGCGTCAACATTTGAAAAGTGTAAAATATTTGCTGAAGCATAGTCATCTCTAAAACTCAGTCTTTTGGGAGTATCAATTAAAATTAAATAATCTCCCTGAGTATATTTTGATTTTAACTGAACTTTTCTAATCTGTTTGATTGACGTCTCTTTTTGTGCTATATAAAGTGATAGAATATAGCCGTTTTGGATCATTGGTAGCGTTTTTTTGATGAGCATACAATCACTTAATGAGCAATAAATGTAAATGATCTTATTTGGTCTCACAAAAACTCACCTACTTATTGCCACATTCAGGCTTTATAATGTTTGGAATCCCGTTATATCTCCCGTTTAAATATGCTAATTCTAAATTAATATCAGAGCGAGATTCACTGGCTTCAAATTCATCTAATCTGACAATGTGTGATTCACCATTAATATTGGAAATAAAATTTATCTCATCTTTCCTCAATGTCTTAAGATTCAAAAGACGTGATTCGTGCGTAGTAATTATCAATTGATTGAAATTTATTTCTTCCGGATTAAGATACATAGTTATAAACTGTTCCGTTAACAAGGGGTGTAAACTTCTATCAATTTCATCAACAAAATATGTTACATCCTTTTCAGGGGAAGTAATTATTTCCAATAATTCTAAAATTCTTTTTGTACCATCAGATTCTTCGCTAAACTCATAGTTGCCAAAAGAATTATGTGAGAAAACTATTGTTTTAATCTTGGTTAACCCATCTGAACCCGCTTCTAAAATGTAATAGCTATCTCCTAAACGTAGTACAAAGGAAGTAGGAGCTTTGTCTTTCATTTCTTCTCTTTCATATAAAGTTTTAATATCGTTTTGTATTTTTTCAATTATAGGTCTAGGCGTACTCTTGAAAGCGTGTTCAAATGTAGTGTCAATATAAGACATTCTATCTATGGGGATATCTAATCTAAAAAGGCATTCATACAATTTATCATTGTTTTCGGGATAGTTAATGAAATTGTATTGGCCCAAATCGGAATCGTCATTTGGATATACAAATTTAAGCTTTGTATCAAACCAATTATACAATATTCGTAAAAACTGTAGTGAGGATTCATCAAACAAATTTCCTTTTTTATAGTTGATTTCTTTGAGAAATAAATTATTATCCTCTTGAGCAGAATCTTTGAAGTAGATACAAACTCTATTATAAATCTCGTCATTAAGGCTTTTAGCTAAACTTATTTCAAATTTGTTTTCAAGTGAATCTCTTATAAAAATTGTTTGTTCCTCATAACGAGAGTTTTTTTCTTTTAACCATTCTTTAACAATCTTTTCTTGATCCCATATCAAAGAAAAACCATACTCATAGATTTTTTTATTTATGAAAACCGAATAAATAAAAGTTGAAGGCTTTTCAATCCACTTAGAATTAGTCTTATTAACAGACATAAATCTTTTGTCCATATATCCGTTCTGAATCACCATCTTCCCGTAATGAATAGCTCGAATTAGAGTGGATTTTCCTGATGCATTACCGCCGTATATAGACGAAAATTTTAGGGATTTCTTTTTATATACAGGCATAAGATGGCTTGATTTTCCTCTTGATTTGCCGGTCATTAGATTTAATGTCTGCATATGACCGATAGAGCCAAAGTTTTCAACCGAAAAACTCATCAACATAATAAACAACCTCCGAACATTCTTAGTAATCTGAGTAGAATTAAAACGCATTCAGCGTTTTAATTTGATTCAATCATATCATAACATCTTATATTTGTCAAGCTTTTGTTTGTTACAACAAAATAACGCTGTAAAAATCCGAGCAAAACAGCGTATAAGCACGATTTTGTAGCTTATACGCTGTTTTTTTATGTTATTTGCAATTGCTTCAATTATTGGCATACATATCTAGTTGCCAATCAATTTATACGCACCCTTAATGGGAATATCGACAATTCTAAAATCTTTAGGGAATCCCTTTAAAGCCAAGCATTCGGCAGGCAAAATTTTTCAGATTCCATAGTTATTTTTATAATTGGAATCCAAATTTCATAGTACCGTTTATTCTTTTCGTTTTTGGGATAAAGGTAGTAAATTTCCACTTCGTAATCATGAGTCTGTTCATATTCTGAATCAGGAAACCAACAATCAAATATTCTCTCTCTGAGTTTTGGGAGAACATCGCCGGCAAAACCGCCAAAGTCGGTTGAGAATACTGCATATTTGCCTGCTGGAATTTTAATGCTTTCAAGGTTAGGATTATCAATTTCATTGGCTTTCTTGGCTATTGAATAAACTCCGTTATCCCATATACCGTACCAAACACCTTCAACGGTAGTGCAGACTTGATTTTGAACATCGCCGTGCTGATTTGACCACATAATATGTTCCTGCTCAAAGCGGTCAGCGGCTAAGCCTGTAAACTGTCGTGAGATACCCTTGAGTTTGATTTCATCTGTGTTTACGATTCTGAAATTCAGTTCATTTGCACCTTTAATTGCAATGTGGAATGAAACCGGCGGATAAACCTTCAGCGATGTATCTGCACTCACTTCTGTCGGCAATACTCCGTGTTGTTTTGCGAATGCCCTCGTAAATGAATCAGCACTGTTGTATCCATATTTGACAGCAAGTTCTATGATTTTTACTTTGTTATTCAACAATTCATATGCCGCAAGCGAGAGCCTGCGTTTTCGGACATACTCGCTTACCGACATATTTGTCATATAGCTGAAAAAGCGTTTGAACTTGTCATAAGGGCAAAGAGCGATTTCTGCAATTTTGTCAGTATCTATCTCACCGCATAGGTTATTCTCAATATAAATAACTGTATTGTTAAGCTGTTTTAGAATATCCATAATGTTTACCTCCTGATAGTATCATATCAGGATTTTCTATTTATTGTCCGACTTTTTGAGGACATAATCATATCTTTCCAAGCTCTCGCAAATAAAGCATATTCCCTATGATAATATCCGACTTCCACCAATTTGAGGCGATTTCAAATTCCTTGTAATCAGTGTACCATTGCCAGGTAACAGGATAAGAACCATCAGGTAACTGGGCATTCCTGATGATTTCAGCCTCGTATTCACAAAGCTTAAGGTCGATACACTTAATAATGTTGTTCTTCTTAAAATTAAAGAAGGACGGTGTGCATACATATTCTTTTGCCCATTTGCTTGTATCTTTGCAGATGGTTTCATTCACTTTTTTTATTATCGCATTGCGAAAGGCATTAATGTCAAATAGATTGAATTCCTCAATTTGCTCGCAATAGCCGAGTAAATCAGCAAAGCACCTGACGGTATGACATTCGTCAGTGGGATTTTTCATAAATTCAGCCACAGATTTTGTCGCTATTTCGCACGCTTTTCTGTAAAGCGCACTTGCTTTATCTGCAAAGCGCAGTGCAAATCCCGCAAGACTGACGGTGGGGTTATCCGCAGGCAGTCCGGCTCCATCACATTTCCACCAAACAGCGTGAGGATAATCATTATTGCCGAGAACGGTATTAAACCACTTGCCGTCGGCAAAATCTTTTCCGCTGTCAAGATATTTCAGAATACCACTGATAATAGGGTGAGAAGTATCTGAAAATCCTATTTCCCGTAAAATCATAGTTGCTGCCCAAGTGCCGATTGGAGTTGAACTTTCATTCCAATTGTCAGGTTCAATCGCATAGGCAAAACCGCCGTCGTCATTCTGATAAAAGGACAGTGCATAAAGCACTTCATCAGCACTTCCGTTTTCAAAATGGAATCGGAATCTGGCGAGGTCGAGTGGACGGGCGTTTCTGTAAACAAATCCTTTTGCTTTTTTAAAATTGTTCATAATCATTCTCCTCAATAATTTAGCAAATTATAGTATCCGAATTAGTCATTTTCGTAACCTAACCTATGTATCATAATATATTCCTGTTCGTTTTCGCAGACGATTTCAAAACCTACTTTCTGGTACATTCGGACAGCGTAGTTTACCTTTTGAACAGCAAGAGAGGCTTTTGGATAATGCAGTTCTTTTAGATGCTCAAGCATTTTATTCATCAGTGTAGTGCCTATCCCCATTTTTTGATATTTGTCAAAAACCGAGATAGCAAACTCAACTGTAACATTGTCAACACTGCCGTATCCATTGATATTACGCACCCATACAGCTCCGACAACTTTGTTGTCAACTTCAGCACAAAAGCAATAATCATCCTTTTGCTTTCCAAAGTCCTTTATGTAAACCTGAAGCTCGGGCTTATTGATAATTGATTTTGGTGCTAAGTCCGTTGTATCAGGCTGATAAATTGCCTGATATAAAAAATCATCAAGCAGAGGGTATTCATCAGTTCTCATTTCTCTTATGGTGTAGTCCATATTTACTCCGTTATTTTATTAAGATTATCTTGTAATCGGTATCCTGATGACCGTTTTCAGCCTTTCCTGGGCAACCCGTCTTGCGTCGCTGAGGTAAATTTCGTGGTGATAACGGCTTTCAGTGATGTCAATTTCATAGCCGTTATCTGCGGCATATTCGTGCATTAACGCAACCGTTGCAGGCTCGCTGTCATAAGAGCCCAGGTGCATACATTGAACGCACAACCCCTCGGTATAGGTAAAGAATTCCACCTTTGAAAAATCGGTTTTCTTCTTTGCAGTTGCTTCGGCAATTGCCCAATCAAAATCTGCCTTAGTCACAAAATCAGGCAGCCGTATCAGCGAAATCCAACAAAAGTTTTCCTTGTGAGTGTAGTCAATCCCCTGCACGCCCTCCTGCCACCAGAAGCCTTCAAGCGGCGGAACAACATAATCAAAATAGCCTTCAATTTTGTGATTGCCCATTTTGCTCATTTTGATTGTAAAGGCAATAGCATACAGCAAACCGATAGACTGCTTGTATTCGCCGTTCTCGTCATTTGGATCGCCTTTACCTCTGACGGCTATATAATTCATAGCCGGTACATCTACAATACCCGGCTTGTTCTTAGGCATATAAAATTCCTTGTATTCTTTTTTGTAATCGAAAGCCATTATTTTGTTCCCCTCTTTTTTGGTGCAGGCAGTTCATCAACCATTGCGTTAAACAGTTCCGCTAAGGACTCCCTGTCCTCAATATTTTCTACCAAGAGCATTTCTTTTGCACCCTCATATGGTAATTCAAACTGTGCATCAAGCATCAGCACTTTTGCGGATTTTGATGACTTTACGAGAAATAGGTTATCATAAATGCCGCCAATTACTTTGCCCCTATAATAAATAATATACTCTCCCATCATAGCAAGGTAGGTGATTTCATCAAGTGTGCTGAGATGTTCTAGAATAAAGTCTAAATAATCTTTTGTTGAAGCCATATTTACCTCTTATATTCTGTCCGATAAACTGTTAAGACAGAATTTATTTTTCTAAGGAAGCACTGATTAAATCGTTTGTGCATATTGCGCCGTCAGATTTTTTGTCAGATTGTTCAAAATTTTTGCGCATCCTTAGAAGTGTGCGGAATTTTGGCCAAAATGGCGGAAAATATGCAAGCAAGATGCATAAACAATCTTCAAACGTGATTTAATCAGTGATTCCGTAATTTTGTTCATAGTGAATATCTCCCTAAATACAAATCAATCGTATCGTAAATATTAATAACTCCGCCGACATCATCAATAGCTTTCTTCATATCCTTTTCAAAAGCTTTCCGCACTTCTTTTGGTAAAGCGTTATGGTCGGAATAAGTCTTGATTAAAGATATGTATTCCTCACTTGTCAGCCTGCGGATTCGTTTATATACTTTTGATTTTACATTGGTAAATCCATATTGCTTAAGCTCATTGATTTGCTCCTGACATTTTATCGAATCAAATTCAACAGGTATTTTATCATTCGAACGGTACTTTTTATAAACAGCTATACTCGCAAGATTTGTTTCGTCACTTACATTGCTGACAAATGGATGATTCCAGAATAAGGCGACAACACCGTCAGACTTTAGCAATGATTTTATTTTTGCATATCCGCTGTCTTTTGGAATCCAATGAAAAGCGGTTGCACTGTAAATCAGGTCAAAGCTCTTTTCAGGCAAATCAGCTTCAATGAAATCTGAATTAATAATATTGAATTTATCAAAATATGAAAATTTCTGCGCACAATATCTTGAAAGCTTGTCGCCAAGTTCAACAGCAGTCACATTACAACCTTTATTTAAGAACGGCAAAGTAGCTTGTCCTGTGCCAATTCCAATTTCAAGTACATTACTGTTTTCTGATAAATTTACATAATCAAAAATATCCTCAAATAAATCTTTCGGATAAGCAGGTCTTGACTTGTCGTAATTGTATTCATCTGTATTGAAGGTTTTTCGTAAGTCCATATTCAGTTACCTGTTAAATATTTTTCCATTAGATAAAATCTTCCCATACGCCAATCGGCATAGCCTACGATTTTGTAGCCGAGGTTTTTATAAAGCTTTAGTGCATAAGGATTTTTGGTGAAAGCATCCAGCCGTATAGATTCAATACCTGCATTGCTAAGTTTGGATTCAATATATTCCATTACGATTTTGCCGACACCTTTATTTTGAAAATCAGGGTGAACGCAAAGCCTGTGAATGATTCTATATTTTGTATCGGGATACTGCCAATCTCCATTATTGTATTCTTCGTCACAGGAATTGTTTATTACATAAATGACAGCTATCTTTTCGTCAACAATTCCTATGTATAAGTCATTATTGTCAATATCCTGTTTTATAGTAGCTTCATCGGGATAAATTGCATCCCACTGATATATTTCTGCTTCATTCATATTAATTATAGCGGATTTGATAAGCTCCATTATTTTATCAAAATTTTCTGAAGTTGCTTTTCTGTATTGTATATTCATTGTTTTCCTCATCATATTTTCTTTGTAAAGCAGATTATTCTATTTGCTTCGTCAAAGCCTAAATTTATATGAAATTGGCGACTGATTTCATTATCGAGTTCGCAGTCACTGGCAAATTCACTGCAACCTTTTTCTTTTGCCCACTTCTCACAGTAATTCAAAAGCTGTTTTGCATAGCCTTGTTTTCGATATTCTTCTTGTACAAAAATTCCTTCTAAATATCCTACTGGACTGCTGTTTGTGCCTTCAACATAATCGTGCCTTAATCCGCATTGTGCAAACCCTTGTATAGTACCGTTAATAATCAACAGGAATAAAGCATTATTATCGCTCTTCATTAACGAAGAAAAACCGTTTGACAAATCTTCTACTGTATGGCTTGCCCACATCTGAACAGCTAATAAGGCAATAGCTTCACTATCGGTATTCGTTGCTTGTCTGTACTCTATTTTCAAAATATCACCCCTATAACCATTGGATAAATGCAGTTTTGTATTCTGAGTTGTAGCCTGATTTTTTATAGAAATCTAAAGTTTTATCGTTCTTTGAGCCTGTAAGTAGCATCATTTTGTAGCAATCCGCTTTCTGTGCAATCTCCTTTGCATAATTCAGACAAGCGGTTGCATAGCCTTTTCCTCTGTAATCAGTGTGCGTGACCACATTTTCTATAAATGCATATGGACGGATATTTCTTGTAAGATTTGGAATTATAACGCACACGCAGGAAGAAACAATTTTGCCTTCAATCTCAGAAACAATAATGTGATGATTTTCGTCATTGCAAATTGTATTCCATGTTTTTTCTAAATGTTCTGTATTCTCAGGAACACCAAGCTCGTGCAAATGAGTATATAATTCAAGCAATTTGTTCAATTCGTTTGTCTTGATTTCTCTAATCACTTTCATCACCGTAATTACTAATATCAATATTTATTTAAATTCTACCATCAAAACAATAATATAGCAATTATTTTGAAAATTAAAACGCTATAAATTTCACAAAAAATAACAAAGCAAAAATGTGAATCGAAGTGTGGTTCATACCCTTATTATTCTAAATTTTCTATTAATCGCTTTAGAATTTTCTTTAATCTCTTTTCTGCTCCCTCGGCTGTCATACCAACTATCAATGATGCTTTACGGATTGTTGTTTTCTCCTTACTTTTCAGGCAGTTGGGACAGATACCAAATACTAACTCAATCAATCTTAAATCCTGTGGCTTGAGTTTGCTCAAAGCCGTTTTTAACTCTTCTTGCTGTTCGTTTTTGAAATATATTTCTTCGGGGGACAGTGTATCTATCTCAATATCAGTGATTGAAGAAATAAAATAATTTTCATTATCTTTATTGTGAATATCAAGATTATTGTTCTGCTTAAACTGAGTTGAAGTAATAATGCAGTTGCGAACTGTGTTCTTTGAAATATTCAATTCATTTGCAATGTCCGTGACTGCTTCTTCAAGAGGTTTGTCATTCGGTTGTTGCGAGTACAGCAATGCTACTTTCCTTAAATTCTGATACAGATTATCATTATTGATATGTACGTTACCGCAAACAGTACGGACATATTTGTGCCAAGCTTTGAGCGCTTTATATTTTATGAGCTGTAGTAAAGGTAAATCCGAATCATAGCTTTGCAGTTCGCTCCACAGCAGAGATGAAAAGATTTGTTTCAAGTCGTTAATTCTGTTATTATCCAAGCTGTATTTATTTATAAACAGTTGGGCATTTCTGTTGAGTACAGGCTCATAAAAATAGAGAAATTCATTAAAGTATTTTTCGTCCTTTGTTTCTTTGTAGCGTACAAAATAATCATTCAAGTTAGCAAGCCTGATTGGAACATAATTAAGCTGATACATTTTATTTTCCTTAATCTTTCATAGCCTCCTCATAAATTTTTGAAAGCTCCATATCTTTCTCGTATTGATTTTCGGCATAGTCAAAATCAACATTTGCTAAATTAAAATAATAATCAATAAGCTCCTTTGCCTTGGCAGATACATTCGCACTGTATTTGCTAAGGCTTTTATTTTTACGGATAGAATCGTAACGATTTTTCCATAGAACATAATATGGGCTGTCGGATTTTCTCTGTTTTTTCATTTTCCTTTTTGTGACTTCCGGGTGTTTAGCGATGTATGAACAAGGCACACCGTATTTCTTATTTACCGTACTGCAATACAGTTGATTGCGTGCTGTTGTCATAAAGAAATATCTGTCGCAAATATCGCATCTCCAAAGATAGTGACCGTGAATATATCCTTCAAACAAGTCTGTCATCAAAAAGTCTTTCAGATTATTGTAATAAACCTTTCGATAAATCTTGCTTGTGCCGTCTGCAACTTCTACCACCGGAATTATTGTTGCTCTCGTGCCGAATGGGTGGCTGTTAACATCAAATATAAAATTCATATACGGGTCTTTTACAAAATCATTGAATGCTTCTGCAAGTTTTGCTTTTGTTCGTGCGTTATTTTTTACTATTTTATTTGTAATCTGAAACACGACAGATGAATAATATTCTACTTCCTTTACAGCCGACGAGATATAGAAACCGATTGAGAAAGCCGTTTCCAAATCAACAGACGCTTTGATTAACTCGTCTAATTTTTCTGAAATCTTTATTCTATATTCATTCTTCGTGAATCGGTCATATTCTTCATAAAGCTTGATTTTTTCTTCTGCGAAAAGCTTATTTATTTCCTCTTTGCATTTCTTTATATCAAATATTTTAAAAACTTCATATTGACTCAAAACATCGATAGCTGAAATTATTTTTGAATGGTAATCTAAAAAATCAGTTCTGCTAAAATCCTTGTCTAATAATTTTTCCGTGAAATTTCTTAAATCTTCAAAAATATTTTCATCAATAAAGCGACTGTCGGTGTCCATTACAAGAAAACTTGTGTAACCGATAGGATATTCCTTATCGCTGATTGAAAACTTATCTTTTCTATATGTGATGCTAAAAAGATTAGTAGTATTCAGCTTTTTCAGCACATTGTCCTTTAAGTCCATAGTATCAACTCCGTTTATACTATATCACTTTGAAAATAAAATCACAAGTGTATAGGAAAGCAAATTGTGTTGTCACGGACTTTTACGGCTTTTTGAAAATTTCTGACATTTATATATTGGGAGCAAAAAGCTTCTAATATTTTATGGAAGGAGTAGTTATAGTGCGTAACAACAAAAATCTTGCTGTCGTTGACGGTGAAACATTAATGAATATGCGAATCAAGCCGATAAGCTTTTGCATTGACTCGTTGCTTCCGCAGGGAGTATCAATGCTCTGCGGTGCTCCGAAGATAGGTAAGTCGTGGTTAGTGCTTGATTGGTGTGTTCGCATAGCCAAAGGAGAGGAGGTGTGGAATTTTAAAACTACGAAGGGAACTACCTTGTATCTTTGTCTTGAGGACAATTTGAGCAGAATCCAACAAAGGCTAAATGAAATTACAGATGAAGTTCCGAACAATGTATTCTTTGCAACATCTTCGTGTTCGCTGTCGGACGGACTTGCAGAACAGATTGAAAGTTTTGTCGCAGAGCATAAAGATACGGTTCTTGTTGTCATAGATACATTTCAGATGATACGAAGTAAAAATAAGGATACTACTTACGCAAATGATTATCAGGAAATTGAGGAACTGAAAAGATTAGCGGACAAGCTGAAAATTTCTCTTCTGCTTGTACATCATCTGCGCAAGCAAGGTGACAATGATCCTCTAAATAAAATCTCAGGCACAACAGGAATCAGCGGTGCGGTTGATACAACATTTATTCTTGATAAGAGCAAGAGAAGTCAGAACAACGCAACTATGATTTGCACGGGCAGGGATATTGAATACAGAGAGTTGGAACTGAACTTTTCAAAAGACAATCATATATGGGATTTAGTTTCGGACAGTGTAGAAAGTCCTGAAATACTTTTGTCGGATGAGATGATTCAGTTGATTGAGTTTATGAAAAAGGTAAAAATCTTCAAAGGTACGAATACCGAATTCGCAGAAGAATTTAATTCTTTCTGCTGTAAAGAAATCTCTGCAAAAGCGTTAAAACAGATGATGAATAAATGGCGCTACGAATTAGAGGATAACGATGTTTTCTTTAGCTCATACAGAAGTAACGGTAAAAGGTTTGTAAATGTTCACTATCTGCCCGATAGTGACTCAAGTGCCGTAAGTGACGTAAATATTATTAGCGCCAAAACTTGCGTTCCTTTCGTCACTTGCGACCCTGACGAGCTGTGTCAGCCAACGTGAGCCGATTTGTGCGATTATTTTGCAGAGGTGGAGGAAGTATCCGACTGCAAGTAAAAATCGCAATTGGGGCGGATTTACGGCAGAATTGAAAGTTTATTTTCAGTAGCAGAGGTTGGGGCTACATTTCCCGGACTTGTCCGGGGCAAGCAGAGCGCCCGGCTGTCCGCCGAACACATAAAACCGAGCGAAGCCCGGACCCACTTTAATACGGAGGTGCATAAAAATAGAAAATCGTAAGAGAAATCAAACATTGAGTATAAGATTAACTCAATCTGAAAAGTCTGCAATCTATAAAATGTCAAAGAAAGCTCAGCTGACATTGACTGAGTATATTTTGAAATCTTCATTAAAAAGTGAAATCAAAGTAGTTGATTTACAACCGTTGCTTGTTGAGCTAAAAAGGATTGGCAACAACCTGAATCAGATAACGAGAAAGATAAACAGCGGTGCTTTTAATTCATACAACTTTAGTGAAATGATTGCTATGCAAAGAAAAATCTATGATGCAATCATAAAACTGTCGGAGTGGACCATAGTCAATAAAGTAGACAAGTAAAAGAGCAAATTTACAAAAGATTCA
>NZ_JBKXNW010000012.1:0-43737 GCF_047012705.1 Pseudoruminococcus sp.
GACTACCTTTGGAAACTGCAAGCTTTTGAAAAAGCTTGAGCAAAACTTTTAATTTCATTAAATTACAGTATAGCTTTAAATGTGATTATACCATTATCAACCTTTGCAGAAATCTTTCCTTTATGTGCCTCAACTATTGCTTTTGCAAGAGATAAGCCTATTCCATAACCACCAGTTTCTCTCGACCTTGACGAATCAGCTCTATAAAATCTATCAAACAATCTTGAAAGTTCATTTTGTTTTAATGTACAGCCTGTATTGCTGACAGTAAGAATTGTTCCTTTGCTATTTCGGGTAAGAGTTACTTTTATTGTACCATTTTTATCAGAATATTTTAGTGCGTTATCTATTAGAATACCTGTTAATCTTGCTATGCTTTCACAATCTCCCTTTATAGAAAGCTGTGGAGTTATCTCGGAAACGAGAGTCTTAGCAAGCTTTTTTGCGACAGGTTGAAAATCTTCAACAGCGTGTTCTATCGTATCAGAAATGGAGAACATACACATATTTAAAGTGGATTTGCCCTCATCAACCTTAGAAAGCTCAAGTAATGATTTAACAAGGCTATTAAGACGCTTGGTCTGGTTGCGGATACTGTCTATCCATTCAGATTTACCTATATCCAGCTCAAGAACATCAGCGTTGGCAGAAATTATAGCAAGCGGGGTTTTAATTTCATGACCGGCATCAGTTATGAATTGCTTTTGCTTTTCCATATTTTCTATTACAGGTTTTATTGCTCGGCGTGAAAGCAACGAAACGAGAATGAATACTATCAAAAGACTTATTGCACCAATAGAGCATGACCATATGAGATATGTTGATAAGGTTTTTAGTTGATTGCTACGGTCTACAAATATGATAAGCTTTCCATAGTTTTTTTCTGTTATGCGATATTTATATGAACCATAGCTTCCCCAATTTGAACCGCTATTCAGCATTTCAAGAGCAATATTCTCTGCTTCATCTGAAGAAACTGCGGCGATATGTCCTGTATCAAGTTGAATAATATTATTATCCGAATCAACCATAACCGTGAAGAAGCGTGTTTCAAAAGGTGTCTCTTCGGTCATCATACTGAAATCAAAGAAAGGTTTTCTTTTGTTGAAATCTTTAGGCTCATTATGGTTGTCATTTTTGGGAAATTTACCGTCATTATCGGAAAGTATATTTAGAATATTTTCAGTCGCTTCATTTTCATGAATCGTGACAGCTATATTTATTCCACCTATGATACATACTATAACTGCAAGAAATGAACACATTGCTATAAGTACAAATTTTTTTTGAAGTCGTTTAATCATATGTCAACCCTCGTTTAATCAGCTTTTTCGAGGGTATAACCAAGTCCTCGTGACGCTTTAATCTCGACAGTTGAGCCTATTTGTACAAGCTTTTTTCTAAGTGATGAGATATAAACCCATACGACATTTATTTCGGATTCGGAATCATAGCCCCATACTCGTTCCATAATTTTTTCTGTAGAAATCAAACTTGCGGGATTCGAGATGAGAAGTTCAATTATGCCATATTCCTTTCCGCCAAGACGAATGGTTTCTTTAGATGTTGAAAGCTCAAAGCTTTGTTTATTTAACGTTAAGTCGCCATAGGTGATTGTATCACTAGCACTTCCTGTGCTTCGTCTGGTTACCGCTCTTACTCTTGCGAGGAGTTCTCCCATATCAAAGGGCTTTGCAAGGTAATCATCAGCGCCGAGGTCAAGTCCTGTTATTTTATCTTCAGTTTCGGATTTTGCGGTAAGGATAAGCACAGGGGTGTTGTTTCCGTGACTTCTGAGTGTTGAGAGTACCTCTAAGCCATTCTTTTTCGGCATCATAAGGTCAAGAATAATGCCGTCGTATTGGTCGGCTTCTGCATAGGCAAGTGCGTCCTCCCCGTCATAAACTGCATCGACGGTATAATTATTATGGCGGAGAATTGCTCTTAACGCATTGGAAAGTTCTTTTTCGTCTTCACAAAGTAGAAGTTTCATAATCTCACAACCTTTGAATTTATTATTGATATTAACCTAAATCCAGAAATTAAAAGTTTTGCGCAAGCTTTTTCAAAAGCTTGTAGTTACCAAAAGTTGTCACTTACGGCATAGCCTTTGTTCGCTCTCCGCAGAGAACGTAATGTTTTTCATATGGAACCCTCGCAGTGGGGACTCTAATGACGAGCCACTGTTCCCAAGATGCGGATAACGAAATACTAATAAGCTACAAATTTATTTTGAACTAAAAGCCTGTCATCAAACTTATTTTATATTATATAGCAGAAAACTAAAATTAAGTTAAAAATGTTGTAGTAGGTTTTCAGTTAAGTTGGATAGTTGATTTTGTAAGAAAAGTTTATTGCCACTGTCGAAGATTTTATCAATGAGCTACCGACAAGACGAACTTCGTTCGCTTTTTTATGAAGAAAAATGTTAAGGGTATTGCCCTTAAAACCCACCAAAGACTCTGCCATAGGTGACTACCTTTGAAAACAGCAAGCCTTTAAAAAAGGCTTGACCTAAACTTTCATTGTATTCTAGAAAGAGAAAATGTTTGGGAGAACTGTATTCGCATAAACGGCAGTTTTTTCGACCGCGCCAATAATCTTTCC
Organism: Pseudoruminococcus sp.; assembly: GCF_047012705.1. Lineage (NCBI taxonomy): Bacteria > Bacillati > Bacillota > Clostridia > Eubacteriales > Acutalibacteraceae > Pseudoruminococcus > Pseudoruminococcus sp. The sequence goes on from NZ_JBKXNW010000012.1 coordinate 2,608, forward strand.
ACGCTTACCACAAGCAAGACTTGTCGAGCAATTCCGTGTCTTGGAAACGGCGGCCCGCCGCAAAGGCTTGCGTGAAATTTTTAATTGTTTTAGAGAAGTTTTTTAGCTTATCTGTAGGTTTTAAGGCAACTTACCTAATATAAAGGCTATGGCATAGGTTATACCGAATATTACTGGCTGATGCACAACATATATTAAAAGTGCGTGTCTGCCAAAGAATGAGAAAAACGGAATATGGCTTTTATAAGTGAATTTCGGAAATCTTTCTTCTGCGGCATACTTACCTATATATGTTCCGAAAAGAAAGGCGAAAAGCCACGGTATTAACGGAAAATAATCTGACGAAAAAAATCTGTCATTCGGGAAGCCTATCGGATATAGCCATGAGGTTGAGTAGAGCATATTTGGAAGCTTTATTGCAAAAAGATTTGGTATGCCAATATATTTGTATGGTACACAGTAACTTATTGCAAATAGAACTGCAAATAAAATCATTCCGAATATCCGTGGCACTTTTGAGAGAGGCTTTTGTAATAATCCATATATTAGCATAGAAACGGAAAGCATATGCAGAACGCCAAATTGGATTATATAATCTGGCTCTACGATTGCCGTTACAAGTGTTACTGCCATTGCTACTAAAAAAAGCTTTGCACCACGAGAGAGGTTTGAGTGACTAAGATTTGAAGATATTCCCGATATTATAATAAAAATTGCCGCAAAAAATGGTTCTGCCGGCATAAAGAATTTCAGTAGAGATAAAAAGAACGGAACTTTGAAAATTTCACCTATAGAAAAAAATGCGTGATAGAATACCATGCAAAATACTGAAAAGCCTCTTAGTTCATCGAGTGCATAAATTCGCCTTCGATTTGATTTCGGTTTTTGGGTTTTGTTGAAAAATTTTTCAATATTCATTTTATTTCCTCCAATAATGCCGAAATATCTTAGTAGGGCTTTTCGTAATCAAATATATATGCTACAATTATAACAAAGAAAAAGGGATTTTTCAACTTGAAGGAGAGTTGGGTAATGAGAAAGTATGACGCTGTATTTTTTGACCTTGACGGAACTCTGAGCGAATCCGGCGAGGGGATACTTTGGTGTGTCAGAAAAACGATAGAAGATTTAAAAATAGTTGTTCCCAAAAATTTTAAATTGGAATCTTTTATTGGTCCGCCGCTTGCAAGTAGTTTTTATAGACTTGGCCTTGATGATGAAGAGGAAGTTAAACTTGCCACTAAAACCTATAAGAACTATTACGATACTAAGGGCAAATATATGAACAAAGCTTATGACGGAATTAAGGAACTTTTGGAAAAGCTTTGTGCAAAGGGATATAAGCTTGGGGTTGCAACTTCTAAGTATGAACTTTTTGCAAGACAGATTATAGATAATATCGGACTCTTGCAATATTTTGATTTTGTTTCGGGTGCTACAGCAGACGCAGAGCGTCAGAAGAAAATTGATGTGCTTAACTATGGAATTAAAAATCTTGGTGCTACACCTGAAACTTCTGCATTGATTGGTGATACAAAGTTCGATGCAGAGGGAGCAAGGCTTTGTGGCTGTGGCTTTGTAGGAGTGTTATATGGATATGGAACTCGTGAAGAAATGGAAGCTGAGGGTGCTGTGAATTTTGCCGAAACAACAGGTGAAATTGAGAAGTTTCTTTGAGCTTATATGCACAAATTGACGAAAAATCTTTTTTCTGACTGAAAATTAAAATTAATGCTATGATTATTCAAAATTATATGTTATAATAGAAATAAGGGTGTAAAAAACACAAAGAAAATTTTCAAAGATTTGATATGTGCAAAATGCACATCGTATTTTAGCCAAAAATTACACATTATTTTAATGAATTTTCGCTATTATGTATTGAAAAAATCATAAAATTGTGTTAATATCTATTTGTGGGCTGTTATTTTGACATATTTGTAAAATGAAGTTAGTATAATTTAAATTGGTGTGTAGATTTTATTCGGAATTTTATACATCATTTAATTTTGCTTGAACAGCCAAAATTTATTTTGTAATTATTTCGCCATTATAAACTCAGGCGGAGAAAATTTTATATGGACGGAGATGATTTCATGGCAAGAAGTGCCGGAATTCTTATGCCGATTACTTCCCTTCCGTCACCCTACGGAATTGGTACTATTGGCAGAGCGGCCTATGACTTCGTTGATTTCTTGAAGTATTCAGGTCAAAAATACTGGCAGATTCTTCCTGTCGGACCGACAAGCTATGGCGATTCGCCATATCAGTCGTTCTCAACCTATGCAGGTAACCCATATCTGATTGACCTCGACTTCCTTTGCGAGGAAAATTTGCTGATTCGCGATGAGATTACAGCTTTAGATTGGGGAGAAGACGAGGAAAAGATAGATTATGCAAAAATCTATAATAATCGGTTTAAGGTTCTGAAAATTGCTTATGACCGCTTTATGGCTCTTGAAGACAAGGAAAAGTGGGATTTCTGGAAGTTCTGTGACGAAAATGACAGCTGGCTCGGAAATTATGCTTTATATATGTCTGTAAAGAACTATTTCGGAAACAAAGCTTGGACAGAGTGGCCTGATAAACTTATAAGACATCGTAACCCTGATACCATAAACTACTATAATAAGCTTCTTGGATATGATGTGGGTTTCTGGAAGTTTGTTCAATATAAGTTTTATAGCCAATGGGCAGACTTTAAGAAATATGCGAACGACAACGGTGTTCTCATCTTCGGCGATATGCCTATTTATGTTGCAATGGATAGTGCGGATACATGGGCTAATCCTGACGTATTCTGGCTCGATAGCGACCGTAAACCTGTATGCGTCGCGGGCTGTCCTCCGGATTATTTTTCAGAAACGGGTCAGCTTTGGGGCAATCCGCTTTATGACTGGATTTATCTTGAAGAAACAGGCTATGATTGGTGGGTTAAGCGTGTTGCAAGTGCAGCTAAGATGTTCGATGTAACTCGTATAGACCATTTCAGAGCTTTTGCTTCTTTCTATGCTATTCCGTATCCTGCGGAAAATGCTATAAACGGTTCTTGGATTGAAGGACCCGGTATGAATTTCTTCAATAAGCTTAAAGAGCGTCTGGGCAATATTCCGATTATCGCTGAGGATCTCGGGCTTATGACGCCTGACGTAATCAAGCTTCTTAAAGATACTGGATACCCAGGAATGAAGATTCTTGAATTTGCATTCGATTCTAAGGAGGATAGCGACTATCTTCCGCATAACTTTAGTTCAAATACAGTTTGCTATATCGGTACTCATGATAATGATACTGTTTGCGGTTGGTTTAAGCAGGCAAGTGAGGAAGACCAGAAGTTTGCTTCCGAATATTGTAATTTGAATGAAAAAGAAGGCATAAACTGGGGCTTTATACGCACAGCATATCAGAGCGTCAGCGATTATGCGATTGTTCAGATGCAGGATATCCTCGGACTTGGCTCTGAGGCTCGTATAAATATCCCTTCAACGCTCGGTGGCAACTGGGCTTGGAGAATGAAAGCAGGTGCCAATACGCCTGAAATTTCAAAAAAGCTTTATAAGTTATCAAAAATCTACAGAAGGCTGGAGGACAAAAAAGAAATGAAGAACAACATCATCGACAACCTTATTTTGACAGCGAAGAACGAGTATTGTAAGGAGCTTGAGGAGCTTTCTCCTGCAGAGCTTCATGAATGCCTCGGCAGAGCTATGATGGGCGAAATCACTGAAAAGTGGGCTAAGGCTAAGAAGAACCACGCAAATTCACGCCGTGCTTACTATTTCTCAGCAGAGTTCCTTATGGGACGTATGATGTATAACAACCTTTATGCTATGGGCATTCTTGACCAGGTTAAGAAGCTTCTCGCTGACAAGGGCATTGATATCAATGTATTCGAGGAAATCGATGACGCTGCTCTCGGTAACGGCGGTCTCGGCAGACTCGCAGCTTGCTTCCTTGATTCTGCTGCAACTCAGGATGTACCTCTCGATGGCTATGGAATCCGTTATAAGTACGGTCTTTTCAAGCAGAGCATTGAGGACGGCTTCCAGGTAGAAAGAGCTGACGATTGGCAGAGCTTTGGTGACCCATGGTGCATCAGAAGAAATGAGGATACTGTTATCGTTAAGTTTGCAGACCAGGTTGTTAAGGCTATTCCTTATGATATGGCTGTTATCGGCTATGGCACAGACAACATCAACACACTTCGTCTTTGGGAAGCAGAAGCTCTTAACGAGTTTGATTTCCTCCAGTTCAATGATAGCCACTATGATGCTGCTGTTCAGGATAAGAATGATGCAGAAAACATCACAAAGGTTCTTTATCCTAACGACAATCAGTATGAAGGTAAGGTTCTTAGATTAAAGCAGCAGTATTTCTTCTGCAGTGCTTCTCTCCAAGATATTATTAAGAGATATAAGGCTAAGTATGGCAATGATTATTCTAATTTTGCTAATCACTGTGCTATTCAGCTCAACGATACTCACCCGGTTATCTCTATTCCTGAGCTTATCAGACTTCTTGAGCTTGACGGCCTTTCATTCGACGCTGCTTTCGATATTGCTCAGAAGACATTCGCATATACAAACCACACCGTTATGTCAGAAGCTCTTGAGAAGTGGGATATCAACCTCCTCACAGATGTTATTCCTGATGTTGTTGAAATCATCAAGAATATCGACGCTCGCCTTGTAGCTGACCTTACAGCTAAGGGTCTTAATGTTCCTGTTGAGTGTGAGTGTGCTTGTGCTAAGGCAGACGCTAAGAAGGAAAAAGAGCCTGTTAAGACAAAGCTTGACGGTATGAGAATTATCGACGGCAACCTTGTTCATATGGCAAGACTTGCAGTTTATGCTTCAAGCTATACAAACGGTGTTGCTTGGATTCATACAGAAATCCTCAAGGACGATGTTCTCAAGGATTGGTATGCTATCTATCCAGAAAGATTCCAGAACAAGACAAACGGTGTTACACAGCGTCGTTGGCTTGGACTTTGCAACCCACAGCTTTCTGAGCTTATCTCTGATAAGATTGGTACAAAGTGGGTAAGAAATCTTGACGAGCTTTCTAAGCTTAATGACAAGATTGATGAAGACCTCGTTAAGCAATTTAACGCTATTAAGCTTGAGAAGAAGCAAGAGCTTGCTGATTACATCGCAAAGCACGATGGCGTACAACTCGACCCTAACTTCATCTTTGATATTCAGGTTAAGCGTCTTCACGAGTATAAGAGACAGCTCCTCAATGCTTTCTCCATTATGGCTATCTACTTCCGTTTGAAGGAAGGCAAGCTTCCTAACTTCACACCAACAGCATTTATCTTTGGTGCTAAGGCTGCTCCTGGTTATGCAAGAGCTAAGGCTATCATTAAGTATATCAACGAGATTGCTAAGCTCGTAAATAACGACCCTGATGTTAATGACAAGCTCAGAGTTGTATTCGTAGCTAACTACAATGTTTCCTATGCTGAGAAGATTATGCCGGCTGCTGATATTTCTGAGCAGATTTCTACTGCTGGTACAGAGGCTTCTGGTACAGGTAATATGAAGTTTATGATTAATGGTGCTGTTACTCTCGGAACATTCGATGGTGCTAATGTTGAAATCGTTCAGAAGGCTGGCGAAGAGAACAACTACATCTTCGGTGCAAGAGTTGAAGAAATCAACGAACTTAAGAACAACTACGATCCTAAGGCTATCTATGAAGCTAACCCAGAAATCAAGAGAGTTATTGATACTCTTATTGATGGCCGTTTCACAGACGGTGGCGACAAGACAGGCGAGGGTAGTTTTGCAGAACTCCGTCAGTCAATCCTCGAGGGTGCAAGCTGGCATCAACCAGATCACTACTTCATTCTCAGAGACCTTCCTGATTATATTGACGCTAAGCTCAAGGCTAATGCTGACTATAAAGACAGAATCGCATTTGGTACAAAGTGCCTTAAGAATACAGCTAACTCCGGCACATTCTCAAGTGACAGAACTATCCTTCAATATGCTAAGGAACTCTGGAAGCTTATGTAATTTAAAACTTACACTCGTAAGTTAAAATGATATAGCGATTTAGCTCTCCCTGAATCTGTGTTTTGCAGATTTGGGGAGAGTTTTTATTTTTAAAAAGTATTTGTTTTAGGCAGATTGACTTTATTGTAGGTCTTATATAGTATATTGTTTATTAATTCAACAAAATTTTTGAGTGTTTATTGACAGTCATTATAATTGTATAGTAAGCTATTATATGTAATAAAATTATGAATGTGGGGAAGATTATGGCTAATAATTCTGTACTTCAAGGTTTGGCGGCTAACTGTAGGCTTCAATATGTAAAAGAACCTGAACCTGCTGTTTTTGGAGTATTTGACAACTTTGGTGTTGTTGTTAAATACTTGGTTTCTGAGAGACAGTATATTATTCTTGTCAGTGCCGGAGCAACATCTAATGAGGCTGTAAATGGTATGGTTTCAAGCTTAAATCAATTTGCAGCTGAGCGTAAAAGAACTATAAATTATACAAGCTATCTTGATAAGGTAGTTACGATAAGCGTCCGAGATATGGGTAAAAATACCATCCCTGCTTTACAGGAGGCTGTTGGAGCAGCTACTTATTTTTGCAATCAGTTTGGATTTATTCCGGTATGTAAGTATTGCGGGAACCAAATGGATTTAGGATTTTTTGCTATCGGTGGAACTGTTGATACTATGTGCACACAGTGTTTTAACAGAAGACAAGCTGAAACAAGCAATATGGCTATGGCAGAGGCTAATAAGCAGTTTAATCTTCCTATGGGAATTTTGGGAGCTGTTTTAGGAGCATTTATTGGTGGACTTATCTGGGTTGTTACTTATCAGCTTGGATTTTTACTCTTTATTACAGGTGCGGTTATAGTATTTCTTTCGTGTATGCTTCTGAAGAAGATGGGTGGAAAATTCACCGTAGGCGGACTTATTACTGCTTTGGTTGTTTCACTTGCGATGGTATTTGTTTCTGAATATCTTGCTGTGGGTATAAATATATTTACACAGGGTGGGGCAGAATTAGGATTATCGTTTGGTGATTCTTTTAAGTTTTTGAATAGAATCTTGTTTGATAGCAGTCTTAGCGATGTTGGCTACGGAATGTCATCAGCTATAAAGGAGTTTAAAACCGGAATGACCAGCGATATGATTTATGGCTTGATGTCTTATATTGTTGCGGCGGTATTATTTATAATTAATTATATTAAGGAGAAAAAGGTTAAATATCAGGCTGTAAGGATAGGATAATTTTTAGAAGTGGTCTGAGCGAGGATTTCTTCGTTCAGGCTTTTTTTATTTAAAATATATAAAAGCTAAAATTGACTTTTATTTTTAATTTTCTTGTGATACAATATATTCTAAGTCCGAGAAAAATTTGGAATAGATTTGCTTTGGAGGATAGTTTATGAGGATACTTGCCATTGGAGATGTTGTGGGGAGTATTGGTTGCCGTTTTCTTCGTCAGCGACTTCCTACGCTTAAAAAATTAAAAGGTGTAGACCTCGTTATAGCAAATGGAGAAAATTCCGCAGACGGGAACGGCGTTACACCGGTTTCGGCAGATTTTTTATTTTCGAGTGGAGTAGATGTTATAACAACAGGCAATCATTCTTTCAGGCGCAGAGAGATTTATCCCTATTATGATGATGCACCATATATTTTAAGGCCGGCTAATTTTCCTGAAAAAACTACGCCGGGAAATGGTACGCTTATATATGATATGGGTAAGGTTCAGGTTTGTGTGATAAATCTTATGGGTTGCGTTTTTCTCGAAAATCTCAAAGATCCTTATGAAACGATTGATGAAATTTTGAAGAAAAATACAGCGAAAATTACGATACTTGATTTTCACGCGGAGGCTACTGCCGAAAAGCTTGCAATGGGATATTATCTTGACGGAAGAATTTCGGCTATGTTTGGAACTCATACTCATGTTCAGACGGCTGATGAATGTATTTTTGAAAATGGTATGGGATATATAACCGATGTTGGAATGACAGGGCCAATAAAGTCTGTGCTTGGTGTTAAACCTGAGCTTGCCATAAAGAAGCAAAGAGAGAAACTGCCTGTTCGTTTTGAAACGGCAGACGGTAATTGCAAAATGGATTGTATCTTATTTGAAATAGACGAAAAAAGCGGAAAAACAATAAATATTGAGCGTATAGAAATAAAATAATTATATTTTAACAAAAAAAATTAACAAACCCCTTGCAAAATATTGCATTTTGCTATATTATTATATCATGGTTAATGTTAAGGTGGGTTGACTACTTTGACGATATTTAGGAGGAATTAAAAATGGAAATACTAAAGGTTTCATCAAAATCTTCACCAAATTCTGTCGCAGGTGCTATCGCAGGCGTTATCAGAGATTACGGCTGTGTTGAGGTTCAGGCTGTCGGAGCAGGTGCTACTAATCAGGCTTTGAAATCGGTTGCTGTTGCAAGAGGTTATCTTGCACCTATGGGTGTTGATATTATTTGCATTCCGGCATTTACAAGCATAGAGATTGATGGCGCAGAACGCACCGCTATGAAGCTTCTCGTAGAGATTCGCTGATTATTTGATATTGTCTTTAAACTTGGTAGCTTTTTTACTGAGATGATTTATTAATAATTTACTATATTACGAGGAAGTGTTTAAGATGATAAATGGAGTTCTTTTGAAAAATGCCATTATTTCGGGTGCAAATAATATAGTACGCCATAAAAAAGAAGTAGATGAGCTTAATATTTTTCCTGTTCCTGATGGCGACACAGGAACAAATATGTCTATGACAATTACTTCTGCGGCAAAGCTTCTTGCTGAGAACGAAGATGTGATTTCAGTTGCTGAAGTTTCTAAGATGACTTCTTCTGCTATGCTAAGAGGTGCAAGAGGAAATTCTGGCGTTATTCTTTCACTTTTGTTTAAGGGAATTGCAGAAGTTTTAAAAGAAAGCGAAGAAGTTGACGGTATTCTTTTTGCGGATGCGCTTACTCTTGGTGTAGAATATGCTTATAAGGCAGTTATGAATCCGACAGAGGGAACAATCCTTACAGTTGCAAGGCTTGCTGCTGAGGCTGCAAGAATTGCTGCTGATGTTGAAAATGACCCTATAATTGTCCTTGGTGCAGCTTATAATGCCGCGGAAGACGCTTTGGCTCAGACTCCTGAACTTCTCCATGTCCTTAAAAAGGCTGGCGTTGTCGATGCAGGTGGTAAGGGACTTTGCATTATATTTGAGGGTATGCTTTCTTTGCTTCGTGATGGTGTAATGATAAATGTTGATGCACCTATTGAAGTTAAAAAGGATAATACCGACGATTTCTTTAAGAATGCTGCGGCTGAGTTCGATAGCGAAATTAACTTCACATACTGCACAGAGTTTATTATAGGCAAGAACGATGAGGCTACTGCCGATTCTGCGGCAGAACTTCGTGCATATCTTGAGGGAATTGGCGACTGTGTTGTAGTTGTTGAAGATGATGATATTATTAAGACTCATGTTCATACCGAAAATCCCGGTCTTGCACTTGAGGCTGCTCTTAAATATGGTCAACTTCTTACTGTTAAGGTTGAGAATATGCGTGAACAGCATCGTATAGCTGCAGAAAAACACGAGCAGGAGCTTAAGCTTTTAGAGGAATCTCCTGAACCGGCTGAACCTGAAAAAGAAATCGGCTTTGTGTCTGTTGCAGCAGGCGAAGGTTTACACGAGCTTTTTAAGGATTTGGGCGTTGACAGAGTTGTCAGCGGTGGTCAGAGTATGAATCCAAGCACAGAAAATCTCTATAATGCGATTATGGCTGTGCCTGCTAAGGTTGTTTTCGTCTTCCCGAACAACAAGAATATTCTTATGGCTGCAAGACAGGCTTGTGAATTGGTTACAGACAGAAAAACTGTAATTATTCCAACAAGAACCGTTCCACAGGGTATTGCAGCAATGCTTGCTTATGATGCACAATCAACTGTTGAACTTAATATCGAATATATGATGGAAGCTGCAAAGAAGATTCTCACCGGTCAGGTTACTTATGCGGCAAGAGATTCTGAATTTGGTTCAACTAAGCTTCGCGAGGGAGATATTATAGCTCTTAATAACGGAAAACTTGTCTTTAAAGATAAAGACCCTATTAAAGCGGTTATCAAGCTTACAAAGGAAATGGTAAGTAAATCTACAACATTTATTACTCTTATATATGGAGAAAATATTAGTGAGGCTCAGGCCAATCTTGCGTATGATACTATTCAGGCAAAATATGGCTCTTCAGTAGATGTTACTTTAGTTAATGGCGGTCAACCGTTGTACTATTTCCTTGTTTCTGTAGAATAATATTTTTAAGTAATTTAAACTGCCACAGTTCACTTAACAATGAACTGTGGCAGTTTTCGGTTATTGTGGATTTGGTAAAAATTAAAAGTTTCGCTTGAATCTTTTGTGGCGAGCCGCCGCTCTCAAGACATGTTTAATTCTTTTGATAAATTCTTAATTAATATTCGCGTCTAAGGTATTTATGAACCGGAATATTTTAGGCTTGCAGTTTTCAAATGTAGTAACCTACAGCGTAGCCTTTGCTAGCTTTCCGCAGAGAGGAAAATAATTTATGCTTCACAAAGTACAGGAGGGTAGAAAAACACTCCAGTGGAATGTTTTTCGTAGGGAACCCTCACAAGGGGTTCCTTGAAAGATAAATGTTGAATATAACTTTGATATGAACTAATAACTATTATCAAGCGCATACTAATTATCGTAACAGACAGATTGTATGGTTGATTTTTCTTTGTGGCTATATTATAATAAAATTTATAAAAGCATATAATAAGAGCAATTTTATAACTTTGTTGTTATTATATGTAAAAAATGGGAGTGATGATAGATGGCCAAACTTAGACGAATTAAACTTAGAAATATGATTATGCTTACAATAGCAGGCATAGTTAATGCAATCGGAATTACAATATTTCTTTCGCCGGTAAAGCTATATGACAGCGGAATCTCAGGAACATCTATGCTGTTGGCTCAGATTACACCAGATTATCTAACACTTTCAATGTTCCTTTTGATTTTGAATATTCCACTTTTTATCTATGGATTAAAAAAGCAGGGAGCATTATTTACTTTTTATGCGATATACACTGTTGCAGTTTATTCTATATGTTCGTGGTTGATTACTGATATCCTGCCTGTTGATGTAACGTTCGCCTCACCGCTTGCAGGAACAGACTTACTCTTGTGTGCGTTATTTGGCGGAGTTATTTCAGGCATAGGAAGTGGCCTTGCAATACGCTATGGTGGTGCTATGGACGGAGTTGAGGTTCTTTCAGTTATATTTGCAAAAAAAATAGGAATATCTGTTGGTAGTTTTGTTATGATATATAACATTTTACTTTATATTGTTTGCGGCTTTGTTGTAAATAGCTGGATTCTTCCGCTTTATTCTATTGTTACATACTTTGCGGCATTAAAGACGATTGACTATATTGTTGAAGGTATTGACAGAGCAAAGGCAGCTATGATTGTTACAACTATGCCTGATGAAATTTGCAAAGCGCTTTCTGAGGAATTTGAAACGGGAATTACTACCCTTAACGCAAAGGGTTGGTATTCACAGAATGACAAGACAATGATTTATTTTATTGTAAATAGATTTCAAATTGGTAAGATGAAGGAAATTATTCATGAAATAGATGCAAAGGCATATATTTCGATTTATGAGGTTGCCGATGTTTTGAGCGGTGACAGGGAGTGAAAATTTGAAGATTTAAGACTTGGGAGCTGAGTTGATGGAATTAAACAAGAAAAATGTTAAAATGCTGATTTTCGTAATTGCGATGGGAATACTCATATTCCTTGGTCTGCAAAATATGAATTTGGTATTCGGTTTTTTAGGGTGGATACTTTCAGTTTTTACACCAATGCTGATAGGTCTCGCATTTGCTTTTATATTTAATGTACCTCTGAAATTTTTTGAGCGTAAGATTTTTACAAGAAAAGATGGAACATTAAGACTTGGTAAGGCAACAAGACCTATTTCACTTTTGATTTCCGTTTTGCTTGTGCTTGCAATAATTGCAGCTATTTTGCTTTTAATTATTCCTGAACTTATAAATAGTATAATTACATTGGTTCAGAATTTGCCTGATACATTTATAAATTTACAAAACTGGATAGAACAAATTTCTGAAGACCACCCACAGTTTAAAGAATTCTTTATGAGTACGAATATAAACTGGAACTCAATAGTAAATAGCTTTATTGGGACTATTCAGGATATTTCTATAAACTTTGTTTCTCAAGCTCTCAATATTCTTGTTGGAACTGTAAGTCTTGTAGTTAATATTTTTCTTGGCTTGATTTTCTCTATTTATTTTCTACTCAAAAAGGAACAGCTTTATGCACAATTTAAGAAGCTGACCTATGCTTTTATTCCAGAAAAAAAAGCGGATATGGTTGTTTCAATCTTTAAGCTAACAGGAGAAACATTTTCTCGTTCTGTTGCCGGTTCTATGATAGAATGTACTATTCTTGGTACGATTACTATTACGGCTATGCTTATATTTGGTTTCCCTTATGCTATGATGATTGGTGTTATTGTAGCGGTTATGGCTTTGATTCCTATGTTTGGTGTAACAATAGGTATTATTATAGGTGCCTTGCTGATTCTTACAGTAAATCCTACGCAGGCTATATGGTTTGTTGTTATGATGATTATTATTCAGCAAATCGAGGGTAACTTGATTTATCCAAGAGTTGCGGGTAGTGTTATGGGCTTACCTGCACTCTGGGTTATGACATCAATTATTGTAGGCGGCAAGGTATTTGGTTTTGTTGGTATGCTTGTTATAGTTCCGATTGTTTCGGTTTTATATACAATTTTAAGAAGAGTTGTTCATGTTCGTTTAAGAAAGAGAAAAATCCCCAAGAATAAGATTAAAACATCAAAAATTCTTGTGACTACACCTATTCATGCGGTAAATCCTAATAGCGAAAAGGGCAGAGAGGCTAAGTCAGTTATAAATTCTTTAAAGAAAAAAACTACATATTCAATTAAAAGACGTTCATCAAATAGTAAAAAGAAGTAAGGAGATTTTGATATGCTTTCTGAAGTTAATATTTCTAAGAAAATTGATAAGGACGAATATAAAACAAAAATCAAACCTTTGAAAACAGAGCTTGAGATTTTTCAAAGAACTATTCAGAAGCATAAAATTTCGGTAATAATCCTCATAGAAGGTTGGGAAGCGGCTGGAAAAGGTACAGCAATTAAGAAAATTATTGAACCGCTTGACCCAAGAAACTTTAATGTTTTTTCCGGCACGATTCCTACAGAAGTGGATAAGCGTTATCCATTTTTGAAGCGTTATTGGGATAACATTCCGAAGGACGGAGAAATTCTGATTCTTAATAAGAGTTGGTATAGCGATATTTATAGCGACGCTTATAATGGCGGACTTTCTGATGAGGAAATAGAAAAAAGGATTGAAAGTGTAAATACCTTTGAAAGACAGCTTGCAGATAACAGAACCCTTATTCTGAAATTTTTCTTGCACATAAGCAAGAAAAAACAAAGCGAACGCTTTGATGACTTGCGTTCTGACGAAAATACTCTTTGGAAGGTAAGCAAAAAGGATATTAAGCAAAATGAAAAATATCAAAAATACTTCAAGAGAATTGATGAACTTCTTTTGAAAACAAATACACCTTATGCAAGGTGGAATGTTATTCCATCGGAGCAGAGTGAGTATGCAATTCTTGAAATGTATAAGGTTATTACAACTCAACTTAAAAGAGCGGTTGAATGTGTTGAGTCTGGAGAAGCTTTATACGATAGTCACGAAGTTGAAAATGAAAGAGGACTTCACCCGAGCATAGTTGTTAAGCCGATTCTGAAAAATTATCCGGTTCTGAATGATATAGACTTAACTCTTAGTATGGATAAGGAAGAATATAACAAAAAGCTTGATAAACTTCAAAAGCGCCTTGGATATTTGCATAGTGTTATTTATAACAGAAAAATTCCTGTTATTGTGCTTTATGAGGGTTGGGACGCAGCCGGTAAGGGCGGAAATATTAAGCGCGTCAGTGAAGCTTTAGACCCAAGGGGATATGTTGTTAATCCTGTCGCTGTACCTGACAGAAATGAACTTGCTCATCATTATCTATGGAGATTCTGGAAGCGTTTACCTAAAGACGGACATATTGCTATATTTGATAGAAGTTGGTATGGCAGAGTTATGGTTGAGAGAATAGAGGGCTTTTGTACAGAAAATGAGTGGAAAAGAGCCTATCGTGAGATGAACGAATTTGAGGCCGAACTAAGACGCTGGGGAGCGGTCATTGTTAAGTTTTGGGTAGATATTGATAAAGATGAGCAACTTAAAAGATTTAAAGAACGAGAAAAAAATCCTCAGAAGCGTTGGAAAATAACTGACGAGGATTGGCGAAACAGAGAAAAGTGGGAACTTTACGAAGCGGCAGTTGATGAAATGTTCCGCAGAACAACAACAGAAGCTGCTGAATGGACGGTGCTTGAATCTAATAGTAAGCTATATGCAAGAATTAAAGCTTTAGAAGTTATTATTTCGGCAATAGAAAAGAGTTTATCAGAATAAAATGGAGTTAAATTAAAAGTTTTGCTCAAGCTTTTTCAAAAGCTTGCAGTTTCCAAAGGTAGTCACCTACGGCAGAGCCTTTGGTCGCTTTCCGCAGAAAGCGAAACACTTTATACTTCTCAAAGCGTAGGAGGGCAGAAAAATATTCCGAAAATTAATACTTTATTATTCGCATCTGTAACTTTTCAAAGCTATTGTTGAACTTAAGTTTTAGCTAACGATTTTATGATGTTTTGATTAGATATTTATAATTTAAATTTATGCACAATGACATTTTGAAAGAAATGTCATTGTGCATTTTGCATATTGTGTTGTTTTTGTGTTATTTAATAAGCTGAATTTAGAGCTTATTTTTTTGGCAAAATAAACTAAAAAATGATTTTAATGATTAATTTTTAATGAAATAATTGTGCTAATTGGGGATTATGAACAAATTATGTCCTTTACATAAGATGATTGATAATATATAATAGTTTAAGAATGTAGACGATTTCATATAAAGGAGGATAAGTTATTATAGTACAAAAATAAAAGCATTCTATATTTCGCCCATAAGCTATTTAAGGAAAGAAAATTGGAGGAATTTTAGTGAAAGTAATTAAAAAAAGCGGGTTTGCTAAAAAGGCTGCTGCGTTTACACTCTCAGCGGCTATGATTACTTCTGCTTTTTCAGGATTGAGTGCGATTAATTCTGAGCAGAGTAAAGTAGAGGCAGCAGCTATTGTTGATAACGGTCTTAGACAATCTTCTCAGGAAGGCGTTATTCTTCACTGCTGGAACTGGTCTTATAGCAATATCAAGAAGTATATGAAGGATATTGCTGCATCTGGATATACATCTATTCAGACTTCTCCTGTTACACAGCCAAAGGACTACTATTGGGAGGGTATTGCTTATGGCAATGTTGGTATTCCTGATGGTACTGGCGATTCTGACCACGGAAACTGGTGGAAGGTTTATCAGCCTGTTACTATGTCTATCTGTGATAATGGTCACACTTGGTTTGGCACAAAGGCTGAATTTAAGGCTATGTGTGATGAAGCTGAGAAGTATGGTGTAAGAGTTATTGTTGATATAGTTGCTAACCATATGGGCAATATCAAGGGCTGGAAAATCGGCAGCGTTGAAGAAGTTATGGGAGATATTTCTCCACAGGTAGGTGAATTCTGGAACCCTGATATGCTTACAGATTCATCTTATTGGCATATAAGCACATCTTGGGTTCATTCAAGCGATGGTCGTTTTGATGTTACTCAAGGAAATATGGGTATGCCTGACCTTAATACAGGTGATAGCAAGGTTCAGCAGATGGTACTTAATCTTTTGAAAGAGTGTATAGACTGCGGTGCTGACGGTTTCCGTTTTGACGCAGCTAAGCATATAGAAACTCCTGCTGATGACCCAGCTTTTGCAAGTAATTTCTGGGATGTAGTTCTTGACGGTGCAAGAGATTACTATAAGCAAGTAAATCACTATGATGGTGTTTATTTCTATGGCGAAGTTCTTAACCGTATTGATGATACAAATGCTGAGGCTTATTACAGAAGTAAGATGTCTATAACAGACAACTCTACAAGTGATAATATCAGAAACAGCGTAAAGTATAAGTCTGCAAGTGGTGCTGCACAGGGTGGTTACTGCGGATATATTGCAGGCGAAGGTGATAAGTGCGTTCTTTGGGCAGAATCTCACGATACATATATGGGTGGCGGTTCTTCTTATGACTGTACAGATAGCGATATAAAGAAAACTTGGGCTATGGTTGCTTCTAAAAAGGATTCAACAGCTTTATTCTTTGCTCGTCCTTTCTATTCAAAGTATATTCTCAAGGATGATACTACAAGTGCAAGACAGACTGATGATGAAATCCTTGCACAAACAGATTATACACAGATGGGCGATGTTGGTACATTAACATGGGCTGATAAGGAAGTTGTTGAGGTCAACAGATTCCATAACTTCTTTGTTGGTCAAAGTGAACAGCTTGGTTCTTCAGGCGAGTGTGCTTATAATGTAAGAGGCAACAGCGGTGTTGTCATCTCTAAGATGGACGGCGCAGGCGATGTAAGCTTTAGCGTAGATATGAAAGACGGCACTTATACAGACCAGGTTTCTGGCAATAAGTTTACTGTTTCTGGTGGTGAAATTTCTGGTACAGTTGGAAGCAAGGACGGTATTGCTGTTGTATATAATCCTACAAAGCAATATGCTGACCCATCTCCAGTAGAACCAACAATTATTAAAATTTCAGCAAACGTACAGGACGGTTCAACAACATTTACAACAGATTCTGTTGATGTTATTATGAAGGCAGAGAATGCTACATCTGCTACTTACGAAACAAGTGAAGGCGATAAGGGTTCTTTCACAGGCAGCAAGACAATTACAGTAGGTTCTTCTATTGCATCAGGTGAGACTGTTACAATTGCTATTAAGGCAACTGCTGATGACGGAACAAGTAAAGAAAAAACATTTATCTTTAAAAAGAAAGCACCAAGAACAGGCTATCCAAAGCTTAGCAAGGCTGGCATAGTATTTGATAATGCAAGCTACGGTTGGTCTAATGTTTATGCTTATGTTTATAGCGCAAAGGACGGCAACAATGGTGCATGGCCAGGCGCTGCAATGACAGAGGTTGACGGCGATTACTGGACATATGAGCTTCCTGATAAATTCAGTGGAACAGTTAATATTATTTTCAGCAATGGTTCAGGCACACAGCTTCCAGGTGCAAACCAGCCAGGTCTTGAAATGGCTGCAACAGAGAAGAAGCTCTTTATAGACGGTAATCTTATTGACCTCCCTGAAACTCCTGCTGGAGAGCTTAAAGTAAGTCTTTCAAGCTCAGCATCTTCTATCGACCTCGGCAATGAAATTAAATTGACGGCAAACAGTACAGGCGGAAACGGTTCTGTTACATATCAGTTCTCAGTCGGCAATGAGGTTATTCAAGCTTATGGTTCATCTAAGATTTGCACATGGAAGCCATCAAAAGCCGGTGTTTATACAATTAAAGTAACAGCTAAGGATTCAGCTGGAAATACAGCTTCAGATGATAAGACTATTGCAGTTACTGAAGTAACTCAAGAGCTTAAAAATAATTCTACAATCAGTGCAGCATCAATCAACCTTGGTTCATCAATCAAGATGACAGCAAATGCAACGGGCGGTACTGCACCATATAGTTATAAGTATTTTGTTAAATCACAGGGCAGTAATTCATGGACAGCTCTCACAGGCATAACAACAGCAGCAAGCTGTACAAATAAACCAACTAAGGCAGGCACATATCAGTATGCAGTTAGAGTAATTGATTCAACAGGCAAGTATATTACTAAGTACTTTACTGTAAAGGTTAATGGTGTTGCAGCTCTTGCAAATAATTCTACAATCAGTGCAACATCAATCAACCTTGGTTCATCAATCAAGATGACAGCAAAGGCAACGGGTGGCACTGCACCATATAATTATAAGTATTTCGTTAAGTCACAGAGCAGCACTTCATGGACGGCTCTCACAGGCATAACAACAGCAACAACTTGTACAAATAAACCGTCTAAGGCAGGTACATATCAGTATGCAGTTAGAGTAATTGATTCAAAGAATCAATATATTACAAAGACATTTACTGTAAAAGTTAATGATGTTTCAGTTCTTGCAAATAATTCTACAATCAGCGCAACATCAATCAATCTTGGTTCATCAATTAAGATAACAGCAAAGGCAACAGGCGGTACTGCGCCATATAGTTATAAGTATTTTGTTAGGCCACAGGGAGATATTGATTGGACAGCTCTTACAGGTGTAACAACAGCAACAACTTGCACAAATAAGCCGTCTAAGGCAGGTACATATCAATATGCCGTCAGAGTAATTGATTCAAAAGGTAAATATATTACAAAGACATTTACTGTAAAAGTTAATGGTGTTGCAGCTCTTGCAAATGCTTCTACAATCAGCGCAACATCAATCAATCTTGGTTCATCAGTTAAAATGACAGCAAAGGCAACAGGCGGTACTGCGCCATATAAGTACAGCTATTTCTGCAAACCGGATGGAGCGATTGATTGGGTAACTCTCAAGAATGCAACAACAGTAACAAGCTATACTAATAAGCCAACAAAAACAGGTGATTATCAGTATGCAGTCAGAGTAATTGATTCAACAGGCAAGTATGTTACTAAGTATTTTACAGTAACAGTTAAATAAGCTTTAAAACCTGAAAAATCCTCACAGAATAAATTTCTGTGAGGATTTTTCAATTTTATAGAAAATTGTTAATATATTTTAAATCTTAAATATATTAACGCAATAATTCTATTAAAGAATTAATGTATAAAATTTATATGCTATAATCCGTTTTAAAATATAAAAAGAATATTCATATTTTATGTGTTAAAAAGAAAGGAAATTGTAATTATGGCTGAAGAAGGAAAGAAAATTTTTACGGTCAATCCTAAAAGCAAGAAGATTAAGGTCATTGTTAGTGTTTGTGTTGCAGTATTACTTATAGCGGTGATAGCTATTGCATCAATAACAATAGTTCCGGCCGGCCACAAGGGTGTTACTCTCAATATGGGAGCGGTCACAGGGGCGGTTATGAATGAGGGAATTAACTTTAAAATTCCGTTTGTTCAGAGTGCAGAGGTTATTGATGTTCGAGTTAAGAAGTATGAGTCTAAAGATAATTCTTCCGCAAGTAAGGATTTGCAAACAATTAAAAGTTCTATTGCAGTAAACTATCGCATAGACCAAGACCATGTAGCTGATTTATATCAGAATATAGGTATGAGTTATGAATCTACGGTTATAAATCCGGCTATTTCAGAATGTATAAAGTCTGTCACATCAAGATATACCGCAGAAGAACTTATAACAAAGCGTACTGAAGTTTCTGATGAAATGAAGAAATTCTTACAGACTAAGTTAGGAGAAAAATATATTCTTGTAGATAGTTTTAATATTGTTAATTTTGATTTTACAGACGCTTTTAATACAGCGATAGAAGAAAAGCAAATAGCGGAGCAGAATGCTTTAAAAGCAAAATATGACCTTGAAAGAATAAAAACTGAGGCTGAACAAGCTGTTACAAAAGCTAAAGGCGAAGCTGAAGCTATGAAACTCAAGAATGAACAAATTTCGCAGAATATTATTTATCTTGAATTTATAAACAAGTGGGACGGAAAAATGCCAACATATTATGGTTCAGATAATTTGTTCTTAGGCTTGGATATGAATAAATCACAATCTGAAAATACAGATAATTCAACAAAATCTGAATAAAACTGATTTTAAATAAACCTTAAGGGCTATCGCATTTTGATATGTACCCAGAATTCTGGACACATATTTATAAATTAAGCTGAACACATGGATGTCTTCCTGTATTGTACAGGAGGCATCCATTTTGTTTTTGCCTGAATTCTTTTATTGTTGTAATAATCTATATATTCTTTGACAGCTTTTGCAAACTCATCAAATGTTTTATAAGCATTTTCGTACCCATAATACATTTCATTCTTCATCCTACCAAAGAATGTTTCCATAATACAGTTATCGTAGCAATTGCCCTTTCGTGACATACTCTGGATAATGCCATGTTCTTTTAAACAATTCTGATAGTAAGTGTGCTGGTATTGCCATCCTTGATCTGAATGAAAAATCAATCCAGTTACATTTGGGAAACTTCTAAATGCTTGATCAAGCATTCTTTTTATTTGTTCCATATTGGGGCTTAATGAGATGTCATAAGATATTATTTCATTTGTTGCCATATCAAGTATTGGAGACAAATAACATTTACCCCAAGAAAAATTGAACTGAGATATATCGGTTGTCCACTTTTGAAGTGGTTTATCGGCAGTAAAATTTCTATCTATTATGTTGCTAGCAATTCTTCCAATTTCACCTTTGTAAGAATGATATTTCTCCTTTGGACGCTTGCCTATCATTCTAGTTTCGTGCATAATGCGCTGTACTCGTTTGTGATTCACCTCATAGCCTCTATTACGTAGTTCTCTGTAGACACGTCTAACGCCATATCTGCATTTGTTTTGTTCAAAGATAATTTCGATTTCTTTAACCAAATCCGCATTTTTTACAGCAATAACATCTTCTTTGCTAAGCTCAAAGTAGTAAGTGGATTTAGCCATTTGCATAGCTTTAAGAAGATACTTTAATTGATATCCTTTTTCTCTGAGTTCTTTGATTATTGCCGCTTTTTCGCCTTGAGATGCGCAGCTTCCTTTTTTTCTCTCAAGGCGATCTCTTTTTTTATTACTTCAATCTCTGTCTTGATATATTCATTTTCGGCACGAAGTCTAACTAATTCTTCATATTCTGATTCTTCTAACTTCCTTGGCTTATTGTAATTAATCTTCTTCATATCTAGATTCTTTTTGGGACGACCTTTCTTACAATTTACAAGACCATTATATCCCAAAATCATATATTTGTGAACCCATTGATATAATAGACCATCACCTATTCCTGCAGAAAATGCAACAGATTTGTTAGATTCACCAGCCAAAACACGTGCAACTAAGGCATAACGTTCCTCTGGAGTCCATTCTTTGTTATTCCCTTTGTGTCTTAATGCATCAGGACCACATGCATCCTCAATTCTAACCCATTTACGAACTGTTATATGAAACGCCTTAGTGCTTAGACCATCTGGTGTATCAGGCCATTGACCCTGTCGATATAATTCTACGGCATTTCTTTTGTACTCATAACTATAACGCATAAAAATAACCCTCCTTACTGGTTTTGTCCAGCAAAGAGGGTACATATCATTTGCGACAGCCCTTAATAAATTTTTTTAGCTTTTAAGCATTGCCTGTACATTGTCGAGAAGACTTTCTACAGCATTCACAGCATGAACAGCTTTTTTCTTTGTTTTCTTTGGCTGCTGTTTCATTTGACTTCCTACATAACCTACAACCGCTCCTGCGATAAGGCCTGCACCGACACCTTTAACAACACTCATTGTATTTTTAACCATAATTGTTGACCTCCAAATAAAAAGTATGAAATTAACCGTATTCATAGTGTTCTTCCTTTTGCTTAATTTAAGCCTGAAAAAATTTACCAGTTTTAAACTTTAAGAATTAAGGCTCTTGATTTATCCTTTGCAAAGTATTATCATTTATTTATGTTTTGTATGGAGGAAAATTTTTATGGTAGAATTAAATGTTGTTTTAGTTGAGCCTGAGATTCCGCAGAATACAGGTAATATTGCAAGAACCTGTGCGGCAACAGGTGCAAGACTTCATCTTGTAGAACCTATGGGTTTTAAAGTTGATGATAAAAAACTTAAAAGAGCTGGTTTAGATTATTGGCATCTTTTGGATATAACTTATTATAAAAGTCTTGATGATTTTTTTGAGCGTACAAAGGGCGGCAAATATTATTATTTTTCTACAAAAGCGCCTCAAAAGCATACAGATATTTCTTATCCCGATGGTTGCTACATACTTTTTGGCAAAGAAACAAAAGGTTTACCGGAATGGTTATTACATAATAATCCTGAAACAACAGTTCGTATTCCTATGATTGATGAGGCGAGAAGTCTTAATTTATCTAATTCAGTTGCGATTGGTGTTTATGAAATTCTTAGACAATGGGATTATCCTGAGCTTCTTGAGCATGGTAGATTAAGAGAATTTGAGTGGGATAAATAATCTGAAAAAGATTCAAAAAAAATCAAAAAATTTTAAAAAAAGTGTTGACAAATAAAATTCGTTGTGTTATTATATATGAGCGTCAGGGAGATGCTGGTGTAGCTCAGCTGGTAGAGCAGCTGATTTGTAATCAGCAGGTCGGGGGTTCGAATCCGTCCACCAGCTCCAGACTAAAAAGAGGGCTGTTCAAAAGACAGCCCTTACATATGGGAGAGTTCCAGAGCGGTCAAATGGGGCAGACTGTAAATCTGTTGTTTCGGCTTCGGTGGTTCGAATCCACCCTCTCCCACCAAGATTTCAAAGGCAATAGGTGTATACCTGTTGTCTTTGAGCAGTATCATCAAGTTGCGATGGTATTGCTCAAAGGCAACCTTGAAATTAAGATTACCTTAAAAGAGAGAAGAACAAAGGCTAAGAAAAAATCTTTGCCCTTGAATAAAGATATACAGTGTGTGTCCTTATTCAAAGGCAATCCCCTCTTTGTTAGGTGGGAGGGGAAAAGCCTTAGATTAAGTATACATTTGTCAGTGACCGTACCGACGCATAACCCGCTAATCGTTATCGTCCTGAATGTGGGAACTATTCTCCACGGGAGAGCCTTCCACAGACATCTCCACTACAGCGTGTGTAAACACACAGCCTTAAAACCGGTTTGACTTGTATACTTGTGTATTTGATTTTGTGTTAAGAGCAAAATATTGTAAGTATTTTGCTCTTATCAAGTTCCATAATAATATATCTATGAAACTTGATAAGGGCAAACTTTAAGAGTAAAATAAAAAAGGTCAAGTTTTATACCCTGTAACTGCAATCGTAAAGGCATAAAACTTGACAAATATATCCAAAATAGGTTATAATGAAACCTAAGAATGGCATCTATAAGTCGTTAGGTAAGTTTGGTTACCTTTACGGCGTATGCCCATTGGTTGCTTCCAACAACTAATGGGCTGTAGATGTTTTTTATTTTATCTACAAAACTATTATACCTCGTTTGGATATATTTGTCAATAAAAATTTATAATTAATTATTCATTTCTTTTTACGAATAAAATTATAACTGAGACTTGAAGTCCCAGTTACGCAAAAAAAGCCGTAGCCTTGCAAGTATTTATTTGCAAGGCTACGGCTTTCTTTATAATTTATGTTTTAAATTTCCACGAGAGTTTTGGCTAAGTATTTGATTAACCTTATCATTATATTTTTTCTTCTTATATATTATCATAAAATCTTTATTTTCAAATAAATCTTAATATTATTTTTAAAGCTTCTTCATGTGAGTAATTTTTCATTTTCTACATTCCCTAATTAAAAACTAAAAGCGAGATTGTACATAAGCACAATCCCGCTTTGAAATATCAAATTAACTGATTTTTCTGTTGTCTGCCAACCTGCTAGCCTACATATCTAGCACATATCTGAAGTTTTTCTGTTGCTTCCCAACCTGCTGACATACATATTCAGCACATATCTCAGATTTTAGGTGTCAGTTACACCGAGATTGGATATTCCTTTCTCTATAAATAATATATCCAATTTTTAAAAATTTTTATCTGTAGAATAAGTGGGACTTGAAGTCCCACTTATTCACTATCTTTTAGGCTTATTTTGTTTATTTAATGTAGTATTTAATATATGCTTTACTATTTCTGAATTTGACCTATTAAACACTATCGTAAAATTATCCTCTGCTACCTTCTTGCATTTAAATGGAATATTTGATTTATAAAGTAATGCTACTTGTTCTAATGATAAGTTGGATTTTTTAACAAGTTCGCTTTGAGTAGACAAATTATTTAGCATAAAAAGCAATTTATCCGAATGTTTTATATATTCAGATAAATCATCTGCATTTCTGCTTTGTTTTAACTCTCTTATACTTTGTATAATTTCTAATAAATTTTCTTTTTCAGAATTAGACCATTTTCCTAAAATAATATTTTTCTCAATTTCTGATGGTTTTTGGCTAGATAAGTCAGATGAATAAATGCAGCCTTTACTTCTTGTAAACATTTTAATGCAATCAAAAATATTGCTGTTATATATTGTATCTAAATTATTTGCAATCCTATTAACAACTAAATCGTGATGTTCCTTGCTTGTAGCTCTTGGGATTTCACCAAAAAGCAAAGCGTTTTCATATCTTAAAATTGTGCTTTCAAATGATATTTCAGGTTTAACAGCCATTACGCATAATTCTACTCGGTAGCCTTTATGTTTTAATTTTTGTGCCGTTTTTATAGGAATTTCTGCTGTTCTTAAAGTACCTTCTATCAGTAAATTATACTTGTTGTCACTTAAATCATCAATCAGTTTCTCTGTAACTTTATTTATGAATGATTGTGTATATTTAGGCGAATCATCGCCATATATTGATTGAATTTCGTAGAAGTGTGGATGATATTGTCTATAAGCATCTGCATTAACAATAAATATGTTGCTATCACCTTTTGCAAGAATTTTTTGAATTGTTGTTTTTCCTGCACCCGGTTGACCTCCCAGTATGTAAGCTGTTGGTTGAGAAACGGGCGATAATGGTTTTGTTGCTTTTTCTATAATAAAATTATATTTAATAAGAAATTCATCTTCTGAATATTTTTCAATATTATTCATACCGCCATATCCTTTGAAGATAATATTGATATATTATCAATTATATTTTCATATATAGTAAGATTTTGTTTAACATTTTCTATATCTTCTATGGTGTCACATAAAATAATTTTTCTTGCAAAATCAGCTAAGTTATCTTCAATTTTTTTAATACATTCAGGAATATCATTTTCGTTACTTAAATTTGAGTATTTTGCTAATATTCCATATGCCTTTTCGTATAAAACTTCTGCTTGTGCTGTAACCAAATAATTACTCATAAAAATCTTCCTTTCTTAAATCATTTTATTTCTATTGGGACAATCGATAATGTGTATCCCAAAGGAGCAAGAAGTCTAAATAATGTGTCGATTTGAGGTGTAGAACGCATATTTTCCAATCTTGCAATAGCAGGTTGTTTAATTCCACTTATTTCAGCAAGTTCACGCTGTGAGAGTCCTTTTGATTCTCTTGCTTCTATTAGTTTGCTAATCAACTTAGTCTCAAATTCGTTTTGATATTTTTTAGTAGTAGCGTTATTCATTTTATCACTTCCTTAATATATTTATACGATAACATATTAGTTATCGTATGTCAAGAGTAATAAATGGGACTTCAAGTCCCACTTATTCTACAGATATATTCCACTTATTTTCTTGCTCATATTTATTAACAAGCTTATAAAAAGTTGTTCTTTTCAGATTTAAGATTTCCATAGCTGTATTAGCTCTGATTTCTTTCTTTTTCCATCTGATGTAAACCTCAAACCAATTAGGGGGGAAGTCTATTTCTTGTCTGCCAAGATGTTGTCCACGCTTTCTTGCTGCGGCGATTCCTTCGGCTTGTCGTTTTCTTGTTTCCTGACGCTCTTGCTCTGCAACAGCAGATAGAACCTCAATAATGATATTATTAACCATTTCAATAATCCATTCTTGTCCTTCAAGGTCAATCATAGTTGTAGGCATATCTATGACTTTTACACGAATACCGTTTTGTTTGTAATACTCAAGCTCAGATTTTATGTCAAGCTTATTTCTGCTCAGGCGGTCGAGAGATTTTATAACAAGGGTGTCACCACTTCGGAGTATGTTGTTTCTCAAAATCTGATAGTTGGTTCTTTCTAAGTTTTTTCCTGATTGCTTGTCTGCGAAGATATATTTTTCTTCTGCACCAAGCTGATGAAACGCTTCAAGCTGTCTATCTAAACTCTGCTCATTTGTGCTGACACGAGCATAGTAGTAAGTTCTTGTTTCACTCATTTTTGTTTTCCTCCGTAATAGTTGCAATATTAAAAAAATAGAGCATAATCGTACTGATAACGGTTATGCTCTGTCACTATCTTTCAAGTTTTGAAAGATATGGCAAGTGTTTTCTCTGCTGTTATTAGAGTTGTAAAATACGAATATATTCTGAGATAGGCGAGTTAACTGCTACCCTATATAAATCATTCATTTTATTACTGGATAATTTTCCTTGTTCAACTCTTGAAAACCAATAGATTAAGGGATGACTTTTTTGGAGCAATTTTGTGTTGTTTGGGAGAATAAACGATAAAATATTACTGGAAGTATCAACCTCTGTATTTTTAAGAAGTGACATACTTGCTTTTTTATCTGATATTATTTTACTACAATCTGTTGTAGTGCTGTAATAACCATACTTACGACATATAATAGGACGTACTTCATATATTTCACAAGCATTTGAATGTTCATTCAAAAAAATACATCTTGAAAAAGCAATTGTCTTTTCATTTGATAAAATACTAGAAATTTTTACCTTTGATAATTTACATATGTTTTCGATTTGTTGGTTATTACAATGTATTTGCAGATAATTCAGAATTGTAAAAAATTCTGTTACTGAAACTTCAAAGTCATCTGTACAACAATCACTGCAACCTTTTTGACATATAGTATAAGGGCAGTTTTTAATTTCTTCATCCAATAAATGCATTATCCTATATTGGTGTGCAACAAGACTGTTGGGATTTATATCACTGTGACAATTTTTATATTTTTTTCCGCTTCCGCAAAAGCATAAATCATTCCTTGAATATTTCATACAAAAATCCTCTATATAAAGCTTTTTAAACATAATTCCTTTGAATTTATTCATATTTTCCGCATCAGAAAATATGATGTATTGCCATTGGGATAAATCATTATTATCAGAAACAAAACTATTTTGTAATTGTGCTTGTCTCATTCCGCTTATTTTTGAAATCATAATATATCTCCTATTCTATATAAATAAAGTTTGTCAAATTCGAATTTCTAAGTTACTTCTATTCGCAAAAGTATACCTTTGCGAATACCTAAATTTTATGTAAAAAAGGCACTTTTTAGCTATTTTACGAACACTTTTTCCGAAAAATCTTGCAGACACCTTTACGAACACTTTTAGTATGTAGGAAAGGAATTATCGAAAGAAAAAGAAAGAATGTTTGCAAAATAATTATGCCTGGCATTGCAATTCCGCCAGGCTAAGCTTCCTCTCCTATCAGAGCTGTTCAGGTATCACCCTAAGTAAATATTATACTCTTAGTATATAATAAAATATTTCTTTTCTTTTTTGATAAAGAAATGGGTATATACTATACATACTCCGTTTTAGGGGACTACCCCACTAAAAAAGTCAAGCAAGCTATTGAACTTCACTTGACATATAGCCACACAACGCTTATAATCAGAACTGTAATTGCTTTTATTGAAAGTTCTGAACGGTGTAGTGGCTTGTTTGGGGCTTTCTTCTTTTTTTATCAGCTGTTCAGGTTCAGAGATTGAATAGTGATTATCAGAATAACTGCCATCACTTTTTAGAATCTTAAGCTTACGAATAAATCCCAGTTGCACAAGCTCATTTATAGTTGATATTACTTTACTTCTGCCAATCTGCAAGGCACGAGCAATGTCATTAAAGCTATTCCACATATCATTTCTCTTAGTAAGACAGCGACAAATAAAAAGGTACATTCTTAGCTGAACATTACTCAGCTTTCCAAGAATGTACCTTTTAACTTTAAAGTAGCCTTTTGAGGGAATCGTTTTTAATCTATAAATATATGTTCCAAGCAAGCCATTAGCTTTCTGACGGCGGCTAACGCTTTGTATAATACCTTTTCTTTGTAAAGAGCATATAATATTCGCAACCGTTTCCAGTTTCTTTATACAGCATTTTTCTGCGATTGTTTTTTGCTTGATTTTGATTATATAACAACCTCTGAAAACACAGCTATACAAGCACACTGCTACTTTAAGCTCGTTTGGTGTGAGTCCGCAGTCAAGTACATCGTTTCCAAGTTTAAAATATGCCTGCATAGCTTTTCGCTCCTTATTTAATTTTATAAAAATAAATAATACCTCTAAATTATTGAAATATTATTCAAGTATGTAAATTTAGTTTTATTGGGTAATCCCCCTGTTCATTAAGAGAACCAATTTCAAAATTAAATTTTCTATAAAAATGAAATAATCTATTTTTGTGTTCAATATCCTTTGCATCGTAATTAGTGATCATACCATTTACATATTCTGCACCAAAGGGTTTTATGTATTTTAAAAATTGCTCCATCATTATAGAACCATAGCCCTTATTTGGTATATAATCAAGTGCAGCAATATAGAAGTGCTTTACATAATGACTTATTATATTATTATAAATATAATCTCCATAAAACACATCAACACTCATAGTTTGAGGTGTAATGCGACCAATTTCCCGAACTCTGAAAAAATAACCATAAAGTTCTAATCTTTTTAATTTGCATTCATAATCATAAAAAGGTTCTATAGTAATTAATTGTATAGATTCATTTTTGGCTTTAAAATAAATTACATTTCTTCTTATATCAATTTTTTCATCCAATGTTTTTAATAGCTCATTAGCTGTATCATATTGAGTTTTCATTTGTTCATTTTCTGTAGAAAGTTTATTTATGATTTTTTGATAACTCTCTATTAACAGACAGTTTGAGCAATATTTCTTTTGTAATATTAGCCTTAATAATTTCAAATTGTTCTTCACCTTTAAAGTCATAGCGTTCTAAAGTTAATAGCAACATTTCCATAAATTTTTTGTTGTTAGAAAAATTTTTCTTTGTATCATCATAAAGAAGCATTATATCATCTATAAATCGTTCTTTTGATGTGTTTCTGCTTACTCGAAAAGCAGAAATATAAAAATCTATATTAGAAATCCTTAGTTCAAAAGGTAACCATTGTATCTTTATTTTATTACATAATAACATCTCCGTAATAAATTGTAAAGATATAATATTTAGCCTCTCAATTTCTTTATAATGTTTTTGAACTTTATATTCTGCGAATAATTTTTCTTCTGAAATATTATAAAAATCCATTTTACTCTCCTTTATTCTAAATTTTCTATCTCACTCTTTTTGCTGATTTATTCTGTTTAATTAAATCTTCGTTTATATCTTTGCCATTACTGAATACAGCCTTAACAATATATCCCATTTTTTCATATTTAGCTTTATAGTCCTTTACAGCTTTTTTTCCGGCTTCATCATTATCCAATCTGAAATTTAATGTTTTGACTTCTGGGTGTTTTGCAAGAAAAGCTTCCAAAGCCACATCAGATGTACCACAAAGAGCAATTCTTGTTTGCTGTTTATATGTACCAGTACCAAATTGTTTATCCGTTAATGCACAGTGACTCATAAGGTCGATAGGTGCTTCAAATATGTATAATTTTGTTGTATCTGTTCCAACCTGCTGAAAAGCATATCTTTTGTCAGAATTTTTACAGTCACCACGATATTTCTTTTCGGTCAGAGTACCTCGAACAGAAGCAAACTTAGCAACACCTTTTTCATCATACCCTACAAATACACAATTTCCTTTTTTATCCTGATAGAGCTGCTTAGATTTCATAAAATCGGCAACAACTTCTGGAGTTATACCTCTTGTTTGAGATAGATATGCAAAAACTCTGCTGTATTTTCCCTCAGCTCGTTCAGGCAAAACTAATTTTCCTATATGAGCCATTGGTTCATATTTAGGAGCCGCCCTGTATTCTGCAGCTCGTTCGCCTATAATTGCTTCAACAGCTTTTGGAAAGCTTAATCCATCAACTCTACATAGAAAATCAATAGCACCTCCACCGCCAATTTTTTGACTATTCCAAACAAATCCTTTTCTATTACCATATACCATAAGGCTATCGTGTTGTTTGCACTGATAATAATTACCTTTCTTCACAAAATCGTATCCCTTATACATTTGCAAAAATTCAATTATATCAGCGTTATAAGCTTTTTCAAGCTGTTCTGGTGTGAATTTTTCATTCATAATATATCTTCCTTTCCTAATTTTGAGCATAAAAAAAGAATGTGCATTTAAACACATTCTTCTTTTAGATTATTCAGTTTTACTGTATTAGTTTTTCTTTTTCTTAGGAAATTCAAATTCAATTTTTCCTGTTGTTTTATCAAGTTTTAGAGCTGCATCAAATTCTTTTCCAGCTTTTGACTTAAAGCCTTTAATAACTGTTGTCTTGCCCTTTTCAATAAGCTTTAATGCCTGTGTATCCGATATTTTCTTACCACATATTTCAGCAGGAATTGAAAAATTACAGCCCTTTTCTTTCTTTGATGAACAGAAATATCCAAATTTACCCTTTATCACCTTTGCACCACAAAGAGGGCAGGAAAGCTGTTCAGTCTGAGAAGAATAAGTTTCAGTGTTTGAATGTGCTATTGTTTCGTACCAGCTACGAACAGTCTGTTCTATATTTTCTACAAATTTTTGATATTCTTCTTTGCCTTCAGATATGTCGTGCAAACGCTTTTCCCATTCTCCTGTAAGCTCAGCACTTTTGAGTTCTGCAACCGGAAGATTATCAATTATGAAAATTCCCTTTTCTGTTGGATATATCGTCTTTCCTTTTTTTGCAATGTACTCTCTTGCGAAAAGAGCATTTATAGTTGCTGCTCTTGTTGCAGCTGTTCCAAGACCTTTATTTTCAAGCTTCATAAGTGTTCGAGCTTCTTCATCTTCAAGATTTTTCCCTGCTGTTTCCATTGCTGTTATGAGGTCAGGTTCAGTATAACGCTTCGGTGGTTCTGTAAAGCCTTGTTTAAGTTCATATTTGCCAGGATAGCTTTCGCCCTCGTTTATTTGTGGCAATACGGCTTTCTTTTCCGGAATAGCGTCAACAGCATACCAACCATTATCAGTTATGATACTGCCTGTTGTCTTAAAATTATTACCGTTTACATCAATAATAACTGTTGTGTCTTCAAGCTGTGCTTTTGGATATACTACTCTTATTAGCGACTTAACAAGCAAATCATATAACATTTTTTCATCTTCAGAAAGCTCTGATAGGGAGGAGGGAACATTCATAGTTGGAATAATAGCCGGGTGGCTATCAACTTTGCTATCATCAAAGTGTCTTTTACTATATGCCTGCCATTGTTCTTCAGGAATTGCATATTGGCTATATTCAGGAAGTTGAAATAGCTTTTTAAGTGTTGTTGTAACTTCTGGCTGCATAGCTACCGTCAAATGCTCTGAGCTTGTACGAGGATATGACATAAACTTATGTTCATAAAGTTCCTGCATAATCTTAACAGTCTTTTTCAAATCCCAGCCAAGCTTTTTGCCCGCTGTTGCTTGAAGTTGCGTAGCATTAAAAAGCAAAGGTTGACTTACACTTTTCTTTTTAATCGTTTTAGATTTTACTATGCCATTTCCAGTGCAGCTTGCAAGTATTTGTTTTGCCTCTGATTCATTATCAAATTGACCTTTTTCATATTCTGCGATAAATTCACCTGTCGGAGCTGTAAACTTTGCAAATAGTTTCCAGAAAGGTGTTTTTATATGATTTAAAATCTTTTTCTCACGCTCTACAACCATAGCAAGCACAGGTGTCTGTACTCTGCCTATTGACAGCATATCTTTTGATGATGATAGTTTTTTAGTTGCTGCGATAGTAAGATTTATTCCGCAAATCCAGTCTGCTATTCCTCTTGCTCGACCAGCTTTTTGTATATTTATAACTTCACCACTTTCTTTGAGATGAGCAAAAGCGTATTGGATTTTTTGAGGAGTTAAGTCCTCAATCCATACTCTTTTCCAGTGCTTTGTACAATTCATAGCTTCATATATGTACGCAAATATCAATTCGCCCTCTCTGTCTGGGTCTGTTGCATTGATAAGCCAATCAGCTTTATCAAAAAAGCCTTTCACATACTCAAAGCAAGTTTTTGTCTTATCTTTTACTGATATTTTATATTCTTGTGGAATACAAGGATATACATTCAAATCCCACTTTGCATATCGTTCGCCGTAGCTTTTAGCGTTTGCAAGCTCACATAAATGTCCGACACCATGACAGAGAATAGCTTTTTCACCTTTGAATATAAATTCATAGTGTCCGATGGTCGGTTCTTTAGGGTGAGCTATTCTTTTCCCTGCGTGTAGTGCAGAAGCAATTTCTTTTGCAAGACTTGCTTTTTCAGCATAGATTACTACCATTTTTATCACTCCATATTAAAATTGCCACAGCATAAATACTGTAGCAATTTTGTTCTTTATATTAAGTTTATCCCAGATTTAGTGGTGGCATATTCTCAATAGCAATATCAAGTAGATATTGTTGTCGTTTATCTTCATTTCCTGATTTATTTACTATATTCATAAAATAATTCTCACTGAAATTTATATTTTTTTGAAAGATAGTTTGTTCACTTATCAAATCATCAATACAAAAAATCATTGATTCCTTTAGTTCTTCACCATTAATAGCTTTTTGCGTATGTTCAGTAAATCTAAAATGAAGATTTAAGAAACCACCATTACTTACCAAACGCATATAGTTACTATTATCATCTTTTAATGGTATAAAGTCTACATATTTATGCTTTTTTAAAGCGTTAAATAAATCAGAATCAACTACAAATTGCTGTCCATAAATGCTTTGATGCTGCATACTTTTATATGCAAAGATATATGGTAAATTTGCTTCTGTAAGCCAAGGGTAACAATAAAACCTATTCACTAAATACTGTTTTATAGCTTTTTCCCAAAATGAAGAAGAACATCTTACATCTAATTCCTGAGATATAACATATACAACTCTATCAAATTGATTCTTTAACAATTCATATAGTTCAATAATATCTTCAGTTATTTCAGGTAATAATTCATCATCATTTATATTTCTATGGTCATTTTTTGAAGCATATGGACAATATTCATATTTAATATAATTCCATTGTGGAAATCCAGCTATATTTTTTCCTGTGTGTTTACCGTATGGACTCACTTTTATTTGTTTAGCAATACCTATTAGCTGCACAGGATTTAAGCATGATGGACAAATCCCATATTGTGAAATTGTTCGGTTATGATTTACTTGTTCAAATGGGTGCCTATGTCCGGTAACTTCTTCAAATACCTTAGTTGTTATTTCATATCTTGGAGCAGTACGAGTGTCTTCTGTTTTAAAATATTTCATTTATGTTTGTATCTCTCCTTATACATTTTATCATCATAATAAGAAATATTTTTGTTATCAGAAAAAGCTGTGTTGTAAACATGGTCAACAGCATCAAGCCAGCTTAAGGGTAGCTTTGGCAAATCTCCGGTACCTATTGCATATGTAAGACACTCTAATATTGTACTCAATCCAACAGAAAATTCGTGTTGTTGATTATCACGCAGCATAAAGACCATATGCTCAAAGCAGTTGTCACAAACTACTCTTTCAGTTTCTTCTACATTAGCTCGGTTAAAAAATATTTCTTTTAATTCTGGATTTTCCATAATTTTTCCTTTCAATTATATCATTATTTATTTTACTTGTCTATCAACAGTTTTTAATTTTATTAACTAAAAATATGCTTAATCTCAAAATTGAGGTTAGTGTTAAGAGTAATAATAGCACAACCATAAATGCAAATATCCGTTGTGTTACGACACTTTATAATCTTATTTTGATGATAGTGTCCATGAATATTAAGCCAAGGCTTGTACTTTTTTATATACTTCGATATACCTTTCAAACCACAATGAGTATTATCTGATTTTGAACCATATAAACCAAACGCACAATCGTGAGAAATAAGTATATCTGCTGGTTCAAGTTCTTTACAAACTTGTATGCTTTCTTTTTGGGTAAGCATAGATTTATTATCAAGTTTATATCTTGATGAGCCAGATAAGCCTACAAAAGAAATGCCAGCAACATTAATCTTTTTTCTGTTGATACTTTGAATATTTAAATCAGATAAGAGATTATATTCATCGTGATTGCCGAGAACCGCATAAATACTGCATTTTACATTATTTCGTATAGTTTTCAATGTTTCAAAATCTATATCTCCAAGTGTGAAGCATATATCATAATTGAGATTATTAAAATCAATATTGGATATAGCTTCAATGCAAGGTGTATGTAAATCAGAAAAAGTTAAGATTTTCATTGTATTCCTCCTTATTATAAAAATTTTATATCTACATAAGATAAAACTATTGACAAAATAAGAATTATATAGTACTATGTACTATATAAAGGAGATGATTTTATGGCATTTTCAATTAGATTAACAGATGAAGAAAGAAAATTAGCTGACAGCTATGCCAAACTACACTCTATATCCATTGGTGAAGCCTTTAAAAAGGCTTTATTTGAAAAAATCGAAGATGAATATGATATTGCTATTGCCAATGAAGCATATGATGAATATTTGAAAGAGGGCAAAAAAAGTACACCTATTGAAAAATTGTGGAAGGACCTTGATTTATGAAATATTCAGTTGAAACAACCTCAAGGTTTGATAAAGAATTTAAAAAACTTGATAGATATACTCAACTGATGATTAAATCATGGATTACTAAAAATCTTATTGATTGTGAAAATCCACGAATTCATGGCAAAGCTTTAGTTGCAAACAGAAAAGGGCAATGGAGATACAGAATAGGTGATTATAGGCTTATATGCCTCATTGAAGATGATAGGCTTATCATAACAGCACTAAATATTGGTCATCGTCGAGATGTATATAGTTAAATGGATAAATAAAGGTTCTCTGTTTTAAGAGAACCTTTATTCTTAATATTTGAAAATGTGTAATTTAGATTAATTTAAGTTATTTATATAGTCAAATAGTAATTTATCCATTTGCTTGATAGAAAGCTTTTTGTTCATTAATGTTTCCTGATTTTCGTTAGATACACCACATATATCCGCTAAAACTAATCTACATATTCTATCAAATGTTAATGCTTTTTTTTCATCATTAATTGATTTACTTAAACATTTACTTGAAGTTTTTGGATTTGTTTTATATTCTTGAATATGTTTATCTAAGTTATCTTTTATTTCAGATTTAAGAAGATAAATTTTAGATTCGATAAACTCACTAAAATTTTTAGTATTTATAATCCAAAGAACAAGCTCATGCAGTTCTTGATACCAACCATCAGATTTATTAATCATAAAAATTAACCTTTCTGTTCAAAACATCTTTGTGTTGTGCATATTCCTTGATAAAGGTGACAAATTTTTCTTCATTAAAACTGGTTTTAAAGTTTTGAGCAATTTCTTTTTCAAGTTGTTGAGTATCTTTCCAATCCCATTCAATTAATGCTCGCAATATCAATTCAAGATTTCTTGCTGACATACTTTTTTTCATTAGAAGATAAATTTCATCATCACTTATTCCATAACCAAGTGCAAAAAATATTACAGACAGTTGTTGAAGATTAAAATTTTTAAAGTAATATGAAATTTTTTCTTCAGATGTTTTCTCACATATATTTTTATATATAGTTAATCGCTTTTCCGACCAATAATCTGCCAAAAAAATCTGTAGTTTTTTTGGCAAATTATTAGGAAAATCTTCATCATTGCCATTTATTATGTAATCGTACATATCCAAAATGCCATCAATTATACGACCGGAAAATTCATAAAAGTTAATCAAATAATCGTAAAGAAAGTCTTTATCATACATTTTGAAAACCTCCTTTAGGGTCTATTAAAATCCTACAATATCCCTAAATAAGTTCTTAAAGAATTTTCCTACACGACTTGGCTTTATTTCTGCACCGTCACGACGAGCAATTTCTTTTCTAAGCTTTTTTATTACAAGTCCCTCAATAAGGTCAAGAATTAAGAGCATTAAAATAATAATCCACTCCATATTACCATCTCCTCTTTTTAGATTTTCCGATACTTGTATATCGGCTCAAAATATCTGCATACACATCTCTGTTCCAATCACAAGGACTTGTATAATTTGGACTGGTACGCAGTCTGCAAGCTTTACAATGACCTTGTATCATAGATTTATTATACTTGAGAAAGTCTTTTTGAGAAATTGGATAGAAACAATAGCTTATCTCTTTAAGATAGGGCAGACCTGAATTAAGATATTCCTGAAGCACAGCTATATCCCATTCAGTACCTCTGCACATTTGCAACTTGATTTCGGCTTTTTCAAAGATTTTTCTTTCTCTATCAGTCATATTGCCATTGTTAGTTAGGTCTATAACATCAAAACGGCTGCGTCGTTTACGCTGTTCATAGAGAGAAAGCGGATAAATAGGCAACTTATTGAGGGTGAAACCTCCGTTGGCGTTCTCAATATTATGAAATGCTAAGAATCGTTTATATGTTTCATCACGCAGAAAAAGAGAAACTGTTTCTTTCGATTGCTTTAAAACCGTTGCTATTTCCATAGCAGTCAGGACTACACCGGCACTATTGACTATTACAGAAGATATAGCAATCGTAATGTTGCCTTCTCCAATGTATTCTTGCGGAATATCGACTTGCTCGATTTCGTTGTGGTATTCTTCGTTTAATGATGATTTAGATAAATCTACAGGTGTATCATCATCAATATAGTTGCGGACTGTTTCAACCTCAATAGGCTTTGTCATTGATTCATACTTCTCAATAGATTTCTCTAAATCTTCTGCATTCATACTTTTATCAATAACAGACATAAGATTATTTTTAAACCTTATGTTAGATAAATCTGTCAATAGAATATCATAAATCCCAAGTGATATTAATTTATTTTTGGTTTCCTGAAAGTTATCATCAGGCTTACCATAAACAAATATAATCCGCAAATGCGGAAGGAGCTTAAGCATATGCTCAAGCTCTCTAAAAAGAATATTATCTTTATCCCTAATGCCATTGAATACAATCAGAATATGAGGAAGATTATTCTCAATTCTATCTGCAAAGTTGCTGCCAACCTCATTTATATATACTAAAACATTATGATTATGTTTTTTAAAATTAAACCCAGAAACCTGTTTCTGAATTTTCTTATCACAGGCTATGACCAAGTTCATTTAATTCACCCCGTTATATTAGATATTGCGTTCTGTACTAACACAGGTATATTAATCAATTCCGGAATAGAAAATCCTTCAAAGCGAGTGCTTGACATAATAACAAGATATTCCTTGCTGCCGGCACGATATTTTGAAATATATCTTGCACGATATAAAGGTGCATCCTCAAAGCCAGTAGCCTTACGCATTACTGTTGGAGATTTAAGTGATAGATAGTTTTCTATGCTCAATCTTGGTATTTCAATACCGTATATTCGCTTAGGCTTGATAAAATCTTGTTGATAATCGTAAGAATAGACTGATAAAGCAGATATATCATAAAGCTTCATAAGCAGCTTATCAAGCTGCTTATAGCTTTTTATATCATGGCTATTGTCCTTGTTTTCCGATTCTTTTTCTGTATATGTAAGTTTTTGTTCTGCTTTACTTTGAGATTTAGTTTCTATTACATCTTCAGGAAGCTGGTTAATTTTAATCTTCCTTTCGCCAAATCCAAACATAATAACCTCCTATCGAATGTCATCGAATTTTGTTGTACATATTTTGTACATTAAGCTATTCTCTGGAATTATCTTTTCAAACGGAATAATCTTTCTGCCACAGACGATAATGCCTGTACCTTTTTTGCCAGATTTCAATGGCAGTTGCTGATAAGGTGATAATGAGAATAGCTTTGAAACAGCGTCCAAATCTTCTTTTTTCTGTTGAAGCAGTGTGACAAACTCCGAGTTAGCAAGCATTGTTCGGGCTTGAGGAGATTCAAGGACTTCCGTTATATTCTGTGTCATAGCTGTTGGAACACCGCCGTATTTTCTGATACGCTTATAAACTTTTGAGAAAAATTCTCCTGATTTATGAGTCGTTCTTCCTGCACCATCGTTAAACATAATGCTAAATTCATCAATCCATACCCAAGTACGAACCCCACGCCTTTTATTTGCAACAACTCTTTGCCACACATACTCAAGTATAACCTGTAAACCTACTGCACGAATTTGTTCACCCATCTGGGCAATATCAAACACCATAAAACGCTTGCCTGTGTCAATATTTGTCCTGCCGGAAAAGATGTTGAACGAACCTTTAACATAAATCTCAAGTGTAACAGCAAGTGAGCGTGCTTCAGGCTCTGGTGCAGATAGTAGAAGATTATAAAAATCCTCAAAGGTTGGAAGGAATCGCTCATCTCCGTTTGTTTGAATGTATTTTTGATAAGCAAGCTTTACACAGCGGTCAATAATGGTTATTTCGTCGCTTGTAAGTTCCTGACCCTTTGCTGTTTCAACAATAGTCATAATTGTTTCGGACTTCATTGCTACAGCTGATGTACCTTCCTCGGATACCGTCAAGTCTATATCAAAAATATTCAGTTTTGTCGGCGATGACGGAGATAGCTTAAGAATTGAACCATCAAAATACTTAACAAGTTGATGATATTCATTTTCTGGGTCAATAACAATAATCTCATCATTTAGATATTTTAGCAAAACATCAAACATTTCAGCCTTTGAGAACATAGATTTACCTGAACCAGAACAGCCAAGTATATAGCCGTTAGCATTCATTTCCTGCGTTCTATCAAGAGTTATAATTGACTTTGTAATCTGATTTTCTCCATAAAAAATACCGCCCTCTGCAAAATGTTCAACATGAGAGAACGGTATCATAACCCCGGCAGCATCACTAAGAAGATAAGTCTTTATATTATTATTAAATTTTGAATTGAATTTACTTAATGCAAATGGTGTGATAGCATCAAGTGCCTTAGCCTGTTGTCCGGTAAGAGTATCAAGCACTACTTGATGTGTCTTAGCTTTATTTTGCACATAACGAGTAAGTTCATTTAACTCATCTTCCGTTTTTGCGGTAACAGCTATAAAAATTGATACTTCAAAAAGTTCACAACCTGTTCCGCCAAGACGGTCTTGTAGGTCTTTAAGCTCCTTTTCTCTGTCACTTAACGAATACGGAATGTAATTAGTACCATTTTTATGATTAATTTCCATACGCTTTTGTATGCTGCCCTCAAGGTTATTTAAATTCTTTTTAACCATATCTGCAGCTTCACCTTTGTCTACCCTGCGTAAATGTTTAGATATGACTATTTTTTCGTTGTTGTCATGCAAATCATAGATAAATTCATCATCTATACTGCGGTCATAGCTTTTTACAAACAGCACACGAGTGTAAGAATCACCAATTTCAATACACTTCTGTCTGAATACAAATATTGACGGAGCGATATAATCTTTAATTCTGCTGCCTGTAGATAAAACATTTCTGGGAAGCATAAACTGAATATTGCTGAATTGGTGGTACAGCTTGTATAGAATTTCAAGCACTTCCTCAGCCCCAAGTTGGTGCGTTTCTGAATGAAGATTTGTAAATAACTGCTGTAAGTTTTGATAATACTTAAAAAGGATATTTGCATTATCTATCTTATTCTGAGGAGTATAGGTCATTGCAATAAGCATAATCTTTTTGGCTGCAGCAGAGGAAGTATTTTCTATATAACTTCCCATAACTTTCTTGTAGTCCTTTGCAATATCAGGATATTTTACTTCTGCTTCTTGATTCGGCAAAAGCGTTTTATAAAGCACATCGGAATCAACCTCAGTATTCATAGTAAATTCCTGATACTCTATATCTGATGGCAGAGCATTGAGCAAACGCATATACTTTTCATAAATTTCATCCTTTTCATCATCTCTGAAAAGAAAATAATCTATATTATTATAAGCAAAAATCAGTGTATATGTGTTTTCACCAGTAAGGAAAATTCCATTTTCATAGGCTTCTATAAATGGTATCGTATCTTGAGCCGTTTTTGGTACTCTTGCCTTTCTCTTTCCAAAAAAATCACTTGGCTTTTTAGAAAACATCGAAAATATCTTAGAATATAGTTCCATCATCATCGTTAAATACTCCCTTTCTGTTAAATGGTCGTGTATCTTTTTGTTTACCGAACAAAAGATTCAATATGCCTACTCCGTTTATCTGTATTCCTAAAGAAACAAACAGTGCTATTTCTCCGAAAACTATCCACATAAGTGTATTGAACTCAACACTGTCTTTTAATGCAAAAAATGTTGAAACAGCAGCAATCAATCCGAGTATAGTGCATACAATCAATCGTGGAGTCATTGCACTTCCAAGAGGACTTACGCTTTTGTTTATGACATTCTTTGTGATTTTGACTTTTATCATATGTACCTCCTTTTGATAACAAAAAAGCACAGTCTGAGCTGTGCATAAATTATCGTCTAATTCCTCTATGTTTTTCTTGTTCTTGAGATTCTGTTAATTTTTGAATTTCTTCTTTTAGCTTGTAATTTTCAAGCCTAAGTTCAGTATTTTCTGTTTGCAATCTTGATATTTCCTCAAACATAAAATTAAAAGTTTCAACGTGTTTTTGTGCCTCTTGTTGTCTTACAGATAGGTTATTCTTATTTTTATTATGGTCGTTTTTTGTGATTTCTGATTTTTCTTTGATAACATGTTTTATATTGTGTTTCTTAGGACTTAAGTATATAATTATATATGATATATAGATTCCGATTAAAATCAAAAAAACATTTACCAAAAAGCAATACAATTAATTTCACTCCTTGCTGCTGTTATATTTTTTTTGATAAACTCTTAGCTATTTTTAAGATGAATTTTATTCCTATTTTTATACTCTGTGCAATATTTATGATTGGAATAAAAGGATTTCTAAATAAAACTCCTACACTAAACATCAATATTAACAATAATCCTCCAAGAGGAATAAAGATAAACCAATTAACTTCTTCCAAAATTACCACCTCCTTTTGACAACAAAAAAGCACAGCCAAAGCTGTGCAGTCGAATGATATATTTGACATATTTTAATATGTAGTGTATAATATAAACATAGAGCATACCGATAAGC